>DVKK01000045.1 GCA_018716085.1 Candidatus Ornithoclostridium excrementipullorum
GCCGCGCGTCTGTACGTAAAGAGGACAGACCACGTTAGAAGAGATAAGCCTGCTCGTACAGACAAGGTAAGCCGCGCGTCTGTACGTAAATATAGACAGACCACGTTAGAAGAGATAAGCCTGCTCGTATAGACAAGGCAAGCCGCGCGTCTGTACGTAATATTAAACAGACCGCGTTAGAGAGGCAAGTTTGCGAGTACAGACAAGGCAAGCCGCGCGTCTGTACGTAAAGAGGACAGACCCCGTTAGAAGAGTAAAGCCTGCTCGTACGGAGCGGCACAGCCGCGCGTCTGTACATAATAAATATCGGCAGGAAACATAATGGCCGCCTTTTGAAAGCGTTTACCGGACTTTACCAATTTCACAGAATAAACCAAAGCAATGTCGATTCGACAAGCCGCTTGGTTGGAGCGCGGCAGGAGGCGAGCGTTTTACGTGTATGCTGCGCCCTGTTTGGATAAGACTCCCGATCGTCCGCATCTGTCGGTATGCCCTTGTTCGACAAACGGTTGAGGAAAAGGGGAATATGTGTTACAATATCTGTTGATTGAGAAGTGATAGTTTACGGATCTCTATATAATAACGTCTGGCGCTGCTTTTATTAATGCGAAGCAGACGTTTGACCGCAGGGAGGTTACTGATGAAAAAACATTTTATTGCCATTTTAAGCATAATGATGTGCTTCGTGCTGTCCGTCGGTATTTTTACCGCTTGCTACACCGAAACGGACGTTCCGAAAAAATACACGATATCTTTTTATGACGGCGATGAACTCGTTGATACGATAGAAACTTACGGCAACGAAGAAATATCGATGCCCGCAGCGCCCAAGAAAGAAGGATTTACGTTCAAGGGCTGGTTTTCGGATAAGGGCACATGGAACGATGAATTGACAAAGGATACTTTTGTCGGACAGGCATTGACGGAAGACGTCAACGTCTATGCGTATTACCTCGAAAACGAAACGCCTGTCGCTTCGGAATACACGATCACATTTTATATAGACGGGGAGGCGGTCGATAGCATAGAAACTTCGGGAAACGAACGCCTGACGTTGCCTGCCGCGCCGGAGAAGGACGATCATACTTTTGAAGGCTGGTTTTTCGATAACGGGACATGGCAGGAACGGTTGACGGCAAACACATACGAAGAAACTCCGCTTACGAAAGACGTGAGCGTGTATGCGTATTACAAAAAGATCGGAGGATCGGAGCCCGAACAACCGCAGGAATATACCGTGATTTTCAAAGTGGATCACGGGACTCCGATAGCCCCGATAACAACGTCGCGGATAGACGAAGAGCCGCAGACGACCCGTGACGGATACACGTTTGCGGGGTGGTATAAAGACGGCGGATTCGTCAACAAAGCGGTCTTCCCGTACGAGGTGACGGAGGATCAGACGCTTTACGCGAAATGGGAAAAGAATAAATACACGGTGCGTTTCGATACCGACGACGGAACGTATGTAAGCGATATGATAGTATCGGCCATAGACCGATCGCCGGAAACGACAAAAGACGGATATGAGTTCGAAGGCTGGTATACGGATAAAACTTTCTCGAACAAAATCTCTTTCCCGTACGAGGTGACGGAGGATCAGACGCTTTATGCGAAATGGACGCAGAGCGGACCGGAAAAGATCGTTTTCTCCGTTGATGCCAACGGTGTTCTGACGGGAGTGAGCGGTCTGTCGGGAAGCGACATAACGGTAGAGATCCCGTCCGAGGTCAACGGCATCACGGTCACGGAGATAGGAAAGGACGTTTTCAAGGATAATAAGAACGTCGGCAGACTTATCATTCCCGATTCCGTGACGAAACTCGGTTATCGGATGTGCTCCGGCTGTACGGCTTTGAGCGAAGTGAGCCTGCCTTCCGGACTTACGGTGATACCCGACGAGGCTTTCGACGGATGCTCGTCGCTGCGAACGGTTAACTTCCCCGATACTTTGAAGGAGATCCGTTCCGACGCTTTCTGCGGCACGGATCTGACTGAGTTTATCGCGCCGGATTCGCTTACCGACGTATGGGCTTACGCTTTCAAGGACTGCGGAGCTCTCTCGGCTGTCGAACTGAAAAACGTGCGCAGCGTAGGAGACGGCGCTTTCGGGAACTGCACGGCTCTGCGATCGATCCGTTTGTCGGACAAAATGACGGAGCTGTCCGATCATATATTCGACGGATGCTCGTCGCTTGCGGATATCGATATGCCGGACAATCCGATAGCCGTATCGTTTTCCGTGTTTAACGGAACGGCGTATTACAATGAACCGTCCAATTGGGAAAACGGAGTGCTCTATGTGGACGGCTATCTCATAGCGGTCAACAAGGAATTTGCTCCGCTTACGGAATATACGGTAAAAAACGGCACCGTAGTGATAGCGGACAATGCGTTTTCCGGAGTCGGTTATTCGTCGAAACTGAAAAAGATGACATTGCCGACCGGCTTGTATCGCATCGGGCAGTACGCTTTCTCAAAGCTCTTTTCGCTTACCGAGATCAATATCCCCGATACGGTGCGTTCCATCGGTTACGGAGCGTTCAGCGGAACGGGATACGATGTGGATACGAACTATATAAACGGCGGATTGTATATAGGAAATTGGCTGGTGGCGGTCAATAATGTTGCCATGACTTCGTTCACGGTACAGGAGAAGACAGTCGGCGTGGCTGACGGAAAAGACACGTCGCTTTTTCCGACGAGAGCGCAGAAGATCACCGTTTTGGAGTTGCCTTCGTCGTTAAGATATATCGGGTCGCGGAGCTTTGCCCGTCTTAGGATCACGGAACTTAGACTGCCGTCGGAGCTGCAGACGTTGGGCAACGGCGCATTTGCGAGCTGCTCGGCATTGAATACCGTAAATCTCGGCGATTGTTCCGGGCTGGAGAGTATAGGCGAGAATGCTTTTGCAGAGGCGGCGATCTCGGAAATAACGATCCCCGAAAGCGTGGTTTCCGTTGGCGAACTGGTTTTCAACAAAAATACGGTCGATCTTACGGTCATTTGCGAAGTAGCGGAAAGACCCGAAGGTTGGGATCCGGATTGGTCTTATACTTACAGACAGGGTACAGAGATAACGGTAGAGTGGAAAAATAGATAAGGTATCCGTTATCGGCATTGCGGGGCTGATCTTCCCCGAGAGGTTTTCGCTGCGCATTATATTGGGAGCCTATATGCGCATTGCGCTTATCTGCGGTACGGATAGCAATATTCACTCAGGTACCGACCGTTCGAAAAGGTCAAGACTCTTTTATCGGGAAGCCGGATCTGAGTGACTGCGATCGTTAAAAGGCTGCGAAAGCCCCTGCCGACATTTCCGATCCGAAGGCGCGATCCGTCTTACCGCCTATGCGTACGGGCGGCTTGGAATATCGGAACCTCGCAAGAATTCGTAAGTTTTGCGCTTGATTTGAATGAGGTCATTTCCGCTCGTCGGGATCCCAAAGATATTTGCCAAGATCTACGGTGAAGTCCGCGTTTACGTTCACGCCTTCTTTTCGGAGCAGAGAAGCCTGGACTTCCTGTCCGCCGAAAGCGAAAGCGGGAGCAAGTCTTCCTTCGCGGTTGACTACGCGATGGCATGGTATCACCCCGGGACTGGGATTGAAATGCAACGCGTACCCGACGGCGCGCGACGCTTTGGGCGAGCCCAATATCCGCGCGAGCTGTCCGTAGGTCGCGACTTTGCCTTTGGGGATGTGGATCACCACACTGTAAACTTCATCGTAGAAACTCATGATCGCCTCATATATATTTTAAGCCGTCGTCGGCGGTGTGTCAACGCCGTACGCTTTCAGTATGACCACGTAACGATTTTTTACACGACACGGAGAGTATTTGTATACAGACTGTGCGAATATGCACAAATCGCACGTAAACGGTAAAAAAGTCGATACGTATTCGTTTTTTTACGCTTTCGCGCGTGTTGTCGTTGCCGCTTTCGCAATAGGGTGGTATAATTAAGATACCGCGCTTTTTGGCGGAATAGCACGGAGGATCAATAAAACGCCCGAAAAGGTTGTTTAATTAGTAAAAGGACGCGATTTGGATAAAAAACGGTTGGATGAGCTGATGATCGGCGTGGCGCGCGGAGATAACGACGCGTTTGCCGAACTGTACGAACAGACGAGGAAAGGTGTTTTCGCGTTCGTATTCGGCTACTGCCGCCGCTACCATGAGGCGGAGGATCTGACGCAGACCGTTTATCTTCGCGTAAAGGCTTATGCGGGGAGTTACCGCAAAGGGACCGACGCGAGAGCGTGGATATTCCAGATCGCGAAAAACGCCGCGCTCAATCATCTGAAGAAAGCGGGAAGAGAACGCTCCGTCGGAGGGGGAGAAGAATGCGCGGCGCACGCCGAAGGTTACGAGATGACGGGAGGAGCCGTATTCGACGCTCTGAACGCGTGCTGCGACGACCAGGAGCGCAAGATAGTGATACTGCACGTGCTGTGGGGGTACAAGCATCGGGAGACGGCGCAGCTTTTGGAAATACCGCTCGGCACCGTGACGTGGAAATACAACAACGCTCTCAAAAAGCTGAGGCAATACTTAAAGGAGGAAGACTGAATGGACGAAAAAGATCTGAAAAAAGCTCTGCTCGAAGAGTTGGAAACGATCGCTCCGAAGATGTCGGATAAGGTCGCGAAAGCCGCCATTTGCACGTCTTCCGAAACAGACGGCGGTTTTGAGAGAAATAAAAGGAGAAGATCTCCCCGCCGTTTCGGCGCAAAGGGAGCGGCGTTGTCCGCATTGGCGGCGGTCTTGGTCATAGCGATAGTTCTCGGCGCGGTATTGCCGCCGATGCTCGGAGGCGATCCGACGGACAGCGGCGGAGGTTATCTGCTCATTACCGTTAATCCGCAGATAGAATTGCTGTATGACGAAAACGGCGTCGTTTACGACGTCAAATCTGGTAACAAGGACGGAGACGTGATGCTCTCCGATCCGCAGTTCAGGAAGTCGCTGACGGGTAAGTCCGTGGGCGCGGCCGCACAAGCCGTTGCGGAAGAGGCAATGGCTTTGGGATACCTGTGCGAGGACGAGGAAGCCGTCGACGCGGTAAAACTCACGTTCGTCGGCGCGGCGTCGGAAACCGCCGACTCCGTATCGGAAACTCTCGAATCGTATTTTGTCGACAGCGGAGTCAGGTGTATGGTGGTGCTTGCCGAGGAGAGCGAGCAGTTCTTGCGGGAGCGCTATGAGGGCATTACGGGCGGTTTGTCGGATATGCTTGCGGCGATAGCCGGAGCTGCCGACGAGTTTTTAGTAAGGAATACGGATAATACGGACGGCGGCGCGTTGACGGAAGATTACGGCGCGCTTGCGGCGCAGTATATCAAAGACAGGATCGCAATGCTCGGCGAAGAAATAGAAAAGACAGACGAGGCGTTGACCGAATTCGGCGTTCTCAATGCGATGATAGAGGAATTGAGTTCCGATCTGCGTAGTGCGACCGATATAATATTCGGAGTCAAACTCAACTATTGGGACGTGCTCGCTTATACGGAAACGAATCCCGATCAGGCGCTCGGACCCGAGCTTGCGGGTGCGATGGAGGATGCAGAAAAGGTCCTGGAAAAACTTGCGGGGTACGGCTGCGCCGTCGACAGCTATACGGCTTATACGGCTGCCGAGTGGGCGTACGGACTGCTTTCCGACGGTTACGAACGCTACCGCGACGATATAACGGATTTCATCGATGAGGCAGGCAGCGCGCTTTCCGAGATAGTCGGCTACGTCAACGGGATATATTCTTCCGCCGCGGCATGGTTCGAGGATATTCCCGCAGCTTTGGAACAGTTCGGTACGGCATTGGAAGAGATAGAGATGCTTGCTTCCGACGCGATCTCGACCGCTGAGGATTACTTCGAAAGCGTCGCCGCTCTCGTATTCGCCGAAAGAGAACAGCTCGCCGCATATGCAGCCTCGTTCTGCTCACAGCGGATGCCCATCGACGAACAGACATACGATGCCATCCGCAACGAATTGACCGATACCTACGGCACGCTCGAAAACTGGTACGATACGGTGTTCGGGAATAAATGACGGATAGCGATCCTTGAATATCCGAAACAAATAGTCTTCGTATTCATACGAATTTTTTGCAAAGCAAACGACAGAGCAGAAGAAGCGGACATGAAATTATTGTATGTACCGTGGGCGAAGATAAGTCGGTATAAATGTATTGTGCGGCATGAATTTAATGGGGCATAACACGCTGATCGATCGACAAGTCGAAGTAATGTTATCGAAAGAGGCGAAAGGCGATAGAACTTTAGTCCGCTTTTTGCGTGCTTGAGGAGAAGTTTCTCTAATAGAAGCATGATCCGTAAAACGATTATGCGTCAGCAAAAAATATCGACAATATCGTCAGCCGAACTCGGCGATCAAGTATGGATAATTAACAAAAGATCAGCCGACAGAGCAGAGATCTAAAGATAAAGAGAAAAACAAAATCATGCTCGGGACGAGTCCCGGGCTTTTTTGTTTGGGGAGAGCGTTGGAGATCAATGAAAAATTTTTCGGAAAAAATATATTTTGCCAATAAAAGGCGATCGAAGGTTGTTTAATATACGAAAACAACGACTCTATCCAGGGTAACCAAATTCCCCAAATCTACACAACTACGGAGCGGACGGCGAGAGCCGTCCGCTTCGTTATTTGTTATATAGGAGGAATATGCTTGAGGTTCCGCATTCGTTGGCGGCGTTAGTTTGCCTAAGCGAGGGAAAAAAGAGTGCGGAGCGGATCTGCCAATAAAACGGATCCGTCGGTTGTTTAATGGACAAACGGACAAGGAGGAGAAAATATGAAAAAGAAACTTGTCGCAACGGCGCTTATCGCCGTACTATGCATATCGTTGTCTGCCGCTGTTTTTACGGGATGCGAGCAGGATAACGGAAAAACTTACGTATCGCTGGACATCAATCCGTCCGTATCGCTGATCCTGGACGGGAACGGCGCGGTGCTTGACGTCGTCGCGGAGAACGAGGACGCTCAGGTCTTGCTGGTCGACCTGACGCTTGAGGGCAAGACGTTGGAAGAAGCGGTTAAGCTCGTTGCGGAAGCGTCCGTTGAATGCGGATTCCTGTCTGCGGAAAACAGCGTGGTGGACGTCAGCGTAGTTGCCGAAAACGGCAAAGCGAAATACGAAAGCACTATACTCGGAGAGATCGAACGCTCTTTTTCCGCGGCGGCGACCGACGGAGGTTTCGAGATCAAACTGAACAGCGAGGGGTCTTATACGCTCAACCGTATGTTGGAATACTATAAGGAAAAATACCCCGACAATGCTGCCGTGCAGAACATGACTCCCGCAAAACTCGATCTCGTGCTCAGCGTGACCGAGAAAGACGGATCGATATCGTTCGAAGCGGCTGCCCAAGCGGATATTTCGTCGCTGATCACGATGGCGGAAACGGCTTACGCCGAGATAGAGCCTTACATGACCGCGGCATACAATGCGGCGGTGACGGAGGCAAAGCTCGTGTACGAGAACGCCAAAGCCGTTGCCGAGAGCGCGGTATGGGCTGCGAAATACGCGCAGTTCATGATCAAGGATCTCGATCTGTTCGCGGTGAATTACGGCGCTGTCTATGCGGCGTACGACGTTGCGGCGATCACTCTCGATTACGTGCTTGATAAAGCCGAACAGGCCGCCGACGCGACCGACGCGGCTCTCGCGCAAGTAGACACTGCGAAACTCGCGGAGCTGCTCGGCGTGGAAGAGAGCGAACTGAAAGCCGCCGTTGCGGACGAAAACGGCGTCATAACGCTCGGTTCGATAGACGCCTATGTGGACCGCGTGGTTAAGAATATGACGGACGAGGCTCAGGCGGCGTTCGACGACAGCGAATTGAAGACGTATCTCAACGGTTTACAGGCGGAAGCGGAAGAGTTCGTAAACTCTCTGCCCGACGAATACTCCGAAAAGATATATGATGCGGTCGAAGCGATGGAGCAGTTCGGCGACAGCGCGATGGATTTCGTACGTGAACTCGGCGACCTGACCGTTGACGACGTACGCAGCATCGTCACTTATTTCGAGAACGAACGCGACGAGGCTATGGAACAGATAAGAGCCAACCTCACTTCCGAGCAGATCGCCGAGATCGAACAGGCAGTCGCTGCGTTGAACGACACGTTGGCGCAGGCGGAAAGCGCGTTCGAGAGCGCCGTGAATAAGGCTGCCGAAGACGCCAAAGCCATGCTTGCGGCGGCAAAGGCGGAACTTGCCGAGGCGCACAGGCAGGAGATAACCGTCGATTGAATTGCTTGACAGCGGGGCGATCGTCCCGCGGCTCATAACCAACCCCCTTTTTTCGGGAGAGGAGAACAACATTCTCCTCTTCCTTTTTTATTCGCGGATATCGGACTTTCGCGATAGGCGAGCGCCTTTCGGTGCGGCGCCCCTCGGAGCGACGGCGTATGCGGGACGAACCGATCTGGTACGGTGCGGCAGACGCGTGCTTGCGGGATATCCCGTGCGTGCAGCGATCGATCCGGACTTCATATCGCATCCCGCGTTCCGTAAAACGGAAGAAGACAAAAACCTGCAACGTACAAAGCGCGCGAATATATCTTCGCTGTCAGCAAAACTTGAAACCGTTCCGCGGAGGGTGTATCATCTTATCGAAGAGTGTTTTCCGAGGAGAAGTATGACTATACGCTGTGTTTTCGACGGGAGGGATTCCACGCTCAGACCGTACGAATATTATGCGCTTTCGCAAAATGACAATATGTCGTCCGTGCTGTACATAGAGTGCGAGGATATCCCGAGCTACGAGGGGGAGAAGTATTTTTATATCGACTTTGCCTGTTATAACACGCGCGGCGTGCTGAAAAGCAAATACGTGTCGCCGAAACTGTACGCGGACGCTTCGACGGGCAATATTTCGTTCGTGATCCCCAACTGCCTTACGCAACACGTCGGATTCGTCACGGCGCAGCTCGTGATGTGCGTGGATACGGCGAGCAGTCCGGTAAGCAAGAGCGTGATGAGAGGCGACAGGATCTTTGACGTCAGATCGTCGGTCAATACGTTGGAAACGGCTATTCTGGAAACGCCGAACATTTACGACGAGCTCGAGCAGGCTTTGGAGGATTTCAAGTCGCAGAGTTTCCGCCGCGCCGTCTTCTGCGATTATGACAAGATCGTCGCGCTGAGCGGAGCGATAGTGGGGAAAAAACTTTCGGCGCCGTCTTTTTCCGCACCGAACGGGACTACGTTCAAGGGATGGTACTGCCGCGAGAGCGAAGAACTGTGGGATTTCGATACCGATACCGTGCCCGCCGGAGGTACTGATCTCGTCTTTTATGCCGAATATTACAACGATTCCGGCGTGCTGAGCGGACAGACGATCAAATTTTCTTATCTGGGCGATTCGGCGGAAGACAAGGTGTACGTGCCGTTTGCGAGCGCCAAGACCGCAGTCTTCGAACTCCCGCGTTCGAGCGAGAATACTCCGTCGACGATAGCGTATTCCGATACGGTGACCTACACCGGATACGGAGCGGCGGCGGAATACAGGATACCTTACGGAAGCACGAAATACGCGTCGTCGGCGGACGGTTTGTACGACGCCGCAAGCGGTAAACTGTTGGTGCCGAAAACTCCCGCGGCGGGGGAGCTCAGGCTGTCGCAGGAATGCCGTTCGCTCGGCACCGCGATACTGAAAGAGACCCCTGCGGTCTACGTCGACTTGGGCGACGGGATCCGTTCTTTGGAGAGCGGCACGCTGTCCGGTAACATGACGCAGATACTCCGTCTGGGGAAAAGCGTCGAAAAGATCGCCGTTGCCTCTATCAATATGCCCAATCTGCACCACGTGATAGTGGACAGGATGACGCCGCCCGATTATATGGGGATTGGCGATATCATGGCGTCCGACGTAAAACTCTATGTGCCTGCGGGAGCCGTCACACGCTATCAGGCTCATTCGGGATTTTCCATGGCGTTTTCTTCCGTGACGTCAATAGAGAGCGCGTCCGACATGGCGATAAACGAGGACGAACTGGAAGCGGCGCAAAGCGACCTGGACGAATACAATGCGGGCAATGCGTGATGTAAGGCGACTAGCCGAAAAGCGCGGAGCAGACAGACGCAACGGATAGATATAAGCTGTTTAACGCACACGGGTACGAAAAATAAAAATTAAACGAACGCAAATCGGGGCGCGCTTATGCGCGCCCCGATGACCGTATGCAAAAAGATCAGATCTTTTCCAACAGGATCGTCTTTATCTCGTACGGGCGGAAAGTCAGCCCTGTCAAAGAGCATTCTCCGCTGCGGTTTTCGAGCATATCGCATTCGAAGGCTCTGCATTCGAAGTCGGATCTTATGTCCGCCGACGTCTCGGCGCCCTTGCTCTCGAACAGGCGCAGGACTATGCCCGAACCGTCTTCGGAGGGCTTGACCGTTTCCGTGACCACGCCTTCGCCGACGACCGTTACGGGGAAATCGAACGGATCGCATTCCGTTTCGAGGAGAGGATAGTTGAATGCGTAAGCGCGTGCGAGTACGTCCGAATCCTCGAGCTTTTCTTTGTGAGGATAGATCGCGTACGAGAACGTATGCGTGCCGATGTCGCAGGTCGGATCGGGGAATTTGGGCGAGCGCAGCAGGCAGAGGCTGAGGAAACCGTTTTTGGCGCGGTGACCGTATTTGCCGTTGTTGATGAGCGCGAAGCCGTAGCCGTCCGAATCTATATTGACGTATTTGTGAGCGCATATCTCGAACTGAGCGCGGCGTATCGAATCGTCCTCGAGCGTGGAGCGGCGGAACGTGCCGAACTGGATGTCGCACGCCACTTCGTCGGCAAAGAATGCGGGAGAAAAGTCCGCGCGCAGCATCTTGTATTCCTCATCCCATTCCACTGTGGTGTCGAATCTTACGGCGCTGTCGCCCGCGGTAAGGGATATCTTCTGCACGAGAGCGGTCTTGCCGTGGCCGAAAGACTGTTCGCGCACGACCTTTACGCCGTCCACGTAAGTGCGCGTGGAGAGGAGCCTGAGGGTCTCCTTGCGCATATTGGGATAGTCCATATTGATATCCCACGCATTGTAGAACATGAAAGGATCGCTGTACAACACGAGACGGTTGAAGTATTCGCCGACCAGTTCTTTGTCGTTGTTTTTGTCGTACATCGAGAGGATCTCGCCGTTTTCTCCGAAAGAGACCACTATCGCCGAGTTTTCTATCGTGGCGTCGTCGTACGCAAGTTCGGCTGCGACGGCATCGACGTCGATCTCGGTCGCGTCCGCCGTCGCCGAGTACGGCGCGACTTCCGCTTTCAGCCATTTGCCGTCGCTCTGTACGTATTCGCTGCGTGAGAAAGGCGTTTCGTTGGCAAAGACCTTTTTCGGCTCGGAAGATATCTCCGACAGATAATGCTTTATCATGCCGTCGGTTTCCTCCGCCATGACCGCGTATCTCTCGGCGCATTCGTCGTAGACGCGCTTGATCGAGCTTCCCGGGAGTACGTCGTGGAACTGGTAGAGCAGAGTTTCTTTCCATATCTTTTCGGCGAACTTCGAGTCGTACGGTACGCCGCGCAGACGGCACAGCGAGCCTATCCATTCCAGCTCGTGCAGCTTGCGCTCCATCATGCGGTTGTTCTTTTTTGCGTTCGCCTGAGAAGTGTAAGTCCCCTGGTGACGTTCGTAATACAGCTCTCCTTTGTAGCGGGGCATGACGTCTTCGTAAGGCTCTATGTCGCGGAACAGATCTATGGATCTCTTCATTACGCACGGCGCGAGACCGTTCATGTTGCGGTGGCGCTTTACGTATTCGATATGTCCTTCTCCCGGACCGCCGCCTCCGTCGCCGTCGCCGTATATCAGCAGAGCTTTGGGAATGATGCCTTTCTCGGTGTTGCGAGCTTCCGATTTGAATATCGCAAGGGGAGAAGCGCCCGAATTGTAGTCGCCCAAAGGCTCCATGTGCGCCAACACCTGCGAACCGTCCAGACCTTCCCATATAAACGTCTTGTACGGGAATTGATTGACGGTGTTGCTGAGAATCTTTATCGTCATGAAATACTTCATGCCGCAGCCGCGAAGCACCTGCGGCAGAGTGGCGGGGAAGCCGAACACGTCGGGCAGCCAGCACAGCTCGGTGTCCGTGCCGAATTTTTCTTTCCAGTATTTCTTTCCGTAGAGAGACTGCCTGATCCAACTCTCTCCGGAAGAGAGATTGCAGTCGCCCTCGACCCACATCGCGCCCTGCGTTTCGATGCGTCCGTCTCGGACTGCCTTGCAAACGCGTTCGAACAGCTCGGGGTAATCCTCTTCGAGCCACACCCACATCTGAGGCTGCGATTCGGCGAACAGGAACCCGTCGTACTTGTCTATGTTGCGGAGCTGATTTGCAAAAGTGCGCGCGACTTTGCGCCTGGTCTCGCGCCACGGCCACAGCCAAGCGAGGTCGATGTGCGCGTGCCCTATGCAGTAGTATTCGGTGCAGGGATAATCTATGGGCTTTGTCAACACGGGCGCCAAAATTTCACGCGCGGCGGCGGCTCCTTTCGAGCGATACGCTTTGAAGCTTTCGTTCAGCGCGGATTCGATCTCCTTCGCCCTTGCTCCGTCCTTGGGCAGTTTCAGCATCGTGAAGAAAAGGTCGATGTAATCGTAATAGTATCCGTTGACTTCGTCGTTGCAGACGGCAATGTCGCAGCGCCGCAGACGCGCCACCAGATTTTCGAAACGCAGCTTACCGTTGAAACCCGCGTCGACGTAAAGTTTTATCTCTTCGTCGCCGGTGGACTTGTCTGCTACGTCCACGACCTGTTTGCCTATCAGCGAATGGAATATGTCGCCTTTGCTCAACACCTGCGTGATGCCTTGCAGGACTATCCCGTCCTCGTTCATGACCAGCCCTTCGCCCTGAAGTTTGATCCTGAGGACAACGTGCTTGCCTTTTCCTTTCTTCGGTACTTTTCCCGTAAAACGGAACCATGCGCAGCCGAATTTTTCCGCCCACTTGCTCCATTTGCGTATGGGCTTGAAAGCGTGCTTGTTAAGTTCGGAAAACTTTATCGGCTCGTCGCTTTTGATCACTTCGGCGTCAAGATCGCCTATCTTGGTGTAACAGTCGCCTTTTATTCGCAGCAAGTGCGCCACGTGCCCCGGTTCGGCGACCGCCCTTTTAACGAAAGGTTTGTCGAATCCCATTGCTCCTCCGCATCGATATTGTACGAAATTTTTTACATTATAGCACAAAGCGGCGCCGATTTCAACGTTTGCACGGCAATAATGAAAATTCGCCCTCCCTTTTGCAGATAAATATAATAATATAAAATATTGCTGTCCGTCGGTTGCGCAATCCGCGGGGGTGTAGTATAATCGAATTGACCTAAAAATCGACAGGAGATGAAATGAGAAGGAAAGAGATCAGGTTTTCGCCGCCCGACATAAGGCAGACGGAGATCGACGAAGTGGTGGATACGCTTCGCTCGGGATGGATCACCACGGGACCGAAAACGAAAAGCTTCGAAAGGGAGATAGCAGACTATTGCGGCACAACCAAGGCCGTATGTCTCAATTCCGCTACGGCGGGACTTGAGCTGATACTTCGTATTCTCGGCATAGGGGCAGGGGACGAAGTAGTTACTTCCGCGTATACTTATACCGCCAGCGCAAGCGTGATCGAGCACGTGGGTGCGAAGATCGTTTTGTGCGATACGGCGCCGGGAAGTTTCGAGATCGATTACTCAAAACTGCCGGATCTTATAAACGAAAAGACAAAGGCGGTGATAGCGGTCGATTACGGCGGCAGAATATGCGATTATGCGAAACTGCGTTCCGTTGTCGAATCGACAAAGATAAAATTCCGTCCCTCCAACAAGATCCAGGAAGCCATAGGACGGCATATTCTGATAGCCGACGCCGCGCACAGTTTCGGCGCGCTGAGCGGAGGTAAAAGGAGCGGGAACATAGCCGATTTTTCTTCATTCAGTTTTCACGCGGTAAAGAATCTGACCACGGCGGAGGGCGGCGCGGTAACATGGAGAACGATCCCCGGTATCGACGACGATTCGCTGTATAACGATTTCATGCTATGGTCTTTGCACGGGCAAAGTAAGGATGCTTTGGCAAAGAACAAACCGGGAGCATGGGAATACGATATAAAACTGTGCGGGCAAAAGTGCAATATGACTGACATCATGGCGTCGCTCGGGCTCGGACAATTGAAGAGATACGACGGCATTCTCGCGCGCAGAAAAGAAATAATAGAGATGTACGACCGTGCATTGAAAGACAAATATGCAGACGTGCTCGTGCATTTCGGAACGGATTTTGCATCGAGCGGTCATCTGTACGCGACGCGCGCTTACGGAATGAGAGAAAGCGATAGAAACGCCGCGATCGTGAAAATGGCGGAGAACGGCGTTGCGGCGAACGTGCATTATAAGCCGCTTCCCATGCACACGGCATATAAGGCGTTCGGCTTCGATATTGTCGATTACCCCAACGCCTACGCCCAGTATGCAAACGAGATAACGCTGCCTCTCCACACGTTGCTCGACGACGAGGACGTCGAGTATGTGATCCGGACCTATATCGACGCGATAAAGGAGATAAGAAAGTGACGGAAGAAAACGTATCCGAGGGTATCGAAGAAAAGGCCGTCGATTTCGACGCTTTGATGAAAAAAAAGAGAGCGGCGCTGTTTTTCAAACGCTGCTTCGATATCGTCGCTTCCGCGTTCGGTCTGCTGTTCCTCGCCATACCGTTCCTTTTCGTCGCCGTTGCGATAAGATGTACGTCCAAAGGTCCCGTATATTTCCGTCAGGAGAGAGTGGGTAAAAACGGAAAAACGTTCCGTATATTCAAATTCCGCACCATGGTGACCGATGCCGAAAGAAAGGGGTTGCAGATCACGGTGGGGGGAGACGCCAGGATAACCAAAGTCGGCGCGTTGCTGCGTAAGACGAAGATCGACGAACTGCCTCAGCTAATAAACGTGCTTTTAGGGCAGATGAGCTTCGTCGGGCCGCGACCCGAAGTGCCCCGATATGTGGAGATGTATTCGGAGTATCAGAAAAACGTTCTGCGCATAAGACCCGGGATAACGGAACTGGCTTCCATAATATACCGGGACGAAAACGATATCCTCGCCGCAAGTGAGGATCCGGAAAAGACTTACGTCGAAGAGATAATGCCCAAGAAGATCGAATTGAACATGGAATACATGAAGAAAATGAATGTGTTTTACGACATTAAACTGATCTTCATGACTTTTGCGGCGGTGTTGAGGTGAATATGGAATACAGTGTGCTGATGTCGGTTTATAGAAATACGAAAGGCTCCGAATTGAAGCA
Organism: Candidatus Ornithoclostridium excrementipullorum; assembly: GCA_018716085.1. Classification (GTDB taxonomy): domain Bacteria; phylum Bacillota; class Clostridia; order Christensenellales; family UBA3700; genus Ornithoclostridium; species Ornithoclostridium excrementipullorum. The sequence continues at coordinate 15,330 of DVKK01000045.1, forward strand.
GTGCATGGACAGTGTTTTCGTTCAGACTCCCGCTCCGTCGGAAATCGTGGTAGTATTGGACGGCCCTGTATCGGACGGAGTATCGGAGTATCTCCTCGGACTGGAACGAGAAGGGAAAATAAAGACCGTGCCTCTTGAGACCAATGTGGGGCTCGGCAACGCGCTCGCCGAAGGCGCGAAACACTGTAAGTACGAATGGATCGCTCGTATGGACAGCGACGATATTTGCGCGCCCGACAGAATGGAAAAGCAAACGGGCTATCTCGAAAAACACCCCGACGTCGACGTCCTCGGATCGAATATCGCCGAGTTTACGGATGACGTAAACAATATAGTCAGCATACGCGCCGTGCCCGAAGATCACGAAGCGATCTGCAAATATATGAAGTCTAGATGTCCTTTCAATCATATGACCGTTATAATGCGCAAGTCCGTTCTTGAGGCTGCGGGAGGTTATATGGATTGGCTGTACAACGAGGACAGTTATCTTTGGGCAAGAATGTATCTTGCAGGCGCTAAATTCGCGAACATCGCGGAGAATCTGGTTTTTGCAAGAATAGACGCGTCTACTTTCCGCAGACGCGGCGGATACAGATATTATAAGAGCGAAAGAGACCTGTTCAGGTTTATGTACAACAACGGGATCATCAGTTATGCGGAATATATAAAAGCCAAGATCGTGCGCTTTGTAGTACAGGTAATGATGCCGAACGGCATAAGACAATGGTTTTTCAGGACGTTTGCGAGGGAGAAGAAGTGAAGAAAATAGGTATCTTGACATTTCATGCATCTCACAACTATGGATCGATGTTGCAAGCATACGCATTGAGAAAATACTTTCTTGATTCGGGTCTTTGCTGTGACATAATAAATTATCGCACGGCAATACAAAAGGATATTTATGCGGTTTTGACAAAGAGAAAAGGAATTAAGTATTTGATAAAGAACGCATATGTTTTGACCACATACAAACAGCACAAACAGAAATTCGAGCTATTTGAAAGGTTTTTGAGAGAGGAATTGTTGTGTGGGAAAGAGTTGAGCGATAGTGACATGAAAGACTTGCAGTATGATCAAGTAATAACGGGAAGTGATCAAATTTGGAACGTCGAAGCGAACGATTTTTCCGAGGTGTATTTCGGCAGAGGTATATCTTGTCAAAAGACGGCTTATGCCGTCAGTTGCGGAAACGGGAATTTTGATGACAGGACTCGGTTTGACCGGTTTGAAAGCTTACTGCGTGAATATGAAGCCATTTCCGTAAGAGACAGGGCGACAGCGACCCTTGTCGAGAGTGTGACGGGACATACGCCGCAAATCGTGTGTGATCCCGTAATGTTGTTCGACAAAACGACTTGGGAAAGCCTTGCGAAAGCGCCAAAAGCGGTTTTGCCAAAAAAATATATTTTCTTTTATACATTGTTGTGCACAAAACAAGTTGCTGACACAGCAAAGAGGTTGTCCAAAATGATCGGGTTGCCAATTGTAATTTCAAAAGTCACATCGCAACACGATATATTATTAAAGTCAAAAAAAGTGCTGAATTGCGGCCCTCAAGAATTTCTTTATCTTTTGAAAAATGCCGAGTGTGTCATTACGACGTCTTATCACGCCATTTTGTTTTCGATTATTTTCAATAAAAAATTCTTTGCTGTGGGCAGCAGGAAGGATAATCGCCAAAAAGACATTATCGGTGTTTTCGGGATCGAGGACAACATAATCGGAGAAACCGCATCGATGAATGGTATAGACAATGTAATGAGGACTGAAAAAGACTATTCCGAGAAAATAAAAGAGTTTTCGATATCGGGCAGAAAGTTTTTGGAGAATAATGTGCGATGATTATTTGTGAAGGTAAAAAGTGCACCGGCTGTGCCGCTTGTATGAATATATGTCCTAAGAGTTGCATTACTATGGAATACAACGAGCGTTTTGAACTTGTTCCCGAAATCGATGAACAAAAATGCATCGAGTGCGGAGCGTGTCAAAGGATATGTCCTTCCAATATTGAGACGGATAAGCATACTCCTGAGAATTGCTATGCTTGTTATGCACCGGAAGAAATGTCTACGAGCTCTTCGGGTGGGATCGCAGCGGAATTGGCAAAGAAAATCGTGGCCGACGGCGGTTGCGTGTTCGGCGCTATTTACGAGAACGGTACGGTCCACCACAGTCTCATAGATTCCAAAGCAGATTTGCGCAAACTTAAGGGCAGCAAGTATGTGCAAAGCTACATCAACGATTGCTACAAAAGAGTTAAGGAGGAAATCAATAGGCGAAAAGTATTGTTCGTGGGTACTCCTTGTCAAGTTGCAGCTGTGCGTAAAGTGGTCGGAGAGGCTCAAAATTTGTATTGCGTCGATTTAATTTGTCACGGCGGAACTTCGCATAAGTATTTGGATGATGTACTTACTTCCGATAAAGAAGGGATCCTTTCGTTTAGAAAAAACGGCGATTTTGCTGTAAGATTAAACGATCGGGAGCTGAAGCACTCGAGTGAATATCTCTTGGCTTTTATGCGTGGCATGTCGTACAGGGAGAGCTGCTATGCGTGTGTATATGCGAATTTGGAAAGGGTAGGAGACATTACGCTGGGGGATTTTTGGGGGATAAAAAACTTCCCGAATGAGAATGAAGGTGTTTCTGTGGTATTGGTCAATACGGAAAAAGGAAAAGACATGTTCAAGGCGATCCAAGCTGATTTATATTTTGAAGAAAGGCAGCTCGAAGAGGCCTTGCCAGATAACCCACAGTTGAGCAGGCCTTCTACACCGCATAAACATCGACAAGTTTTCTTGGATGCGGTCGGCAAAGTCGGTTTCGTAAAAGCCGTGCATAAGAGCATGAAAAAAGAGATGTTCAAGCAACGCATCAAGAAAATAGTGTATTCCAACAAGGTATTGCGCAAATTGTACGAGGTAATAAGATGAAAGTCGCGTTTTTGATTCAATGCCATAAAAATGCAGACCAAGTCAACAAATTGATTGAGCGGTTAAACAGCTCTCAAGACGGGTATTGCACCGATTTTTATGTTCACGTGGACGAAAAAAGTGAGATCATAAACGACATTCGGAGACAGGACAACGTCGTTGTTTTGTCAAAACGAGTCGATGTCAAATGGGGACATATTTCGCAAGTCGACGCTACGATCAATTTGATCGAAGCAACGATGAACGCGCGCAAAGGATATGATTTCTTGTGGTTGATCAGCGGACAGGATTATCCTATCAAATCGAACAAGGAAATAGCGGAGTTTTTGGAGGCAAACAAAGGTAAGAGTTTCATCGAACTCCTTCCGACGGAAGGGGACGCTCACCGTCGATATTTGAAACGGAATCAAACTTGGTATCCCACTTGGGGGGCGTCTCCGATTTTTATTATGCGAGTATTGCGCAAGATATATAACATCTTGACGGGAGGGAAGTATCACAGCTTTATCAAGCGTAAAAATGTTTTGAACGCAGAATGGCGTTTCGGAAGTCAGTGGTGGACTTTGACCGAGGAGGCGTGCAGAGCGATCCTTGATTTGTCTGCGGACGGCAGTTATCGTGATTATTTCAAAAATTGCATTTGTCCCGACGAAAGCTACTTCCAGACGATGTTGTGGAATTCGCCATTGCGCGCTATGCTGACAGGGAACAATCTTTGTTACGTAGATTGGTCTGAACACAAGAAGAATCCAAAGGTGTTGGACGAAGAAGACTTTGATAAATTGATAGAAAGCGACAAATTTATCGCAAGGAAAATAGAGTTGGACGGGAAATCAAAAACATTAGTGTCCAAATTGAACATGGATGTGTTAGGATAAGGCTATGGTTATAGTGCATGTTGCTGGTGTAAATACCAATATGATTTCTGGGGTCAACGCAGTAGTTCCTCAACATGTCAATGCGCAATCGCAATTTGCGCAAGTTTGCCTTGTCAATGTTCGTAATATCAACGTCATAGACGATGATTTGCAATGTGAGTATAAAGGTGTGAAAAATTTCCCCGACTATCTTCCCGCGCCGTTTGACAGACCCGACATCGTCGTATTCCACGAAGTGAACAATTTTGAATATGTCAGATTGTACAAAAATCTTCTGTCGAGGCATATCCCTTACGTCATTGTTCCGCACGGGGAAAACACCCGAGGGGCGCTGAGAAAAAAGTTTTGGAAGAAAAAGATCGCGTATATACTCTTTTTCAACCGCTTCATAAGAAAGGCGAAAGCACTGCAGTGTCTTTCCTCGGGCGAATACGAAGAAACGCGCACGTCGGACAAAAAGATAATTATCCCGAACGGGATGGAGCTGCACGAAAGGAGGGATCGCCCGGCGAAACACGACGGAATGCGGCTGCTCTATATAGGAAGACTCGATTGGACGCATAAGGGCTTGGATATATTGATAGAGGCGGTGAGCAAAACCGACGTGCCCGGAATCGAATTGGATATTTTCGGTCCCGATTATGCGGGGCGCAGGGCCGTCGTGACCGGGATGATAGAAAAGCACGGCTGCGCCGACAAAATACATATGCACGAACCCGTATTCGGAGAAGACAAGGTCGCCGAATATGCCTGCTGCGATCTGTTTATACAAACGTCGAGGTTCGAAGGGCTGCCTCTGGGACTTCTCGAGGCGATGTCGTACGGTGTTCCCGTGATAGCGACCGAAGGGACAAATCTCACAAAAGAGATCGAAAAATACGACGCGGGCTTTACGGCTCGAACCGACGCGGAAAGCGTAAAAGAAGCGATAGAGATTGCGTTCAGGGAAAAGGACGATTGGGAACGAAAGGGGGACAATGCCAGGACTTTGGTAGAAACGGAATTTTCGTGGAAAAACATAGCGAAAGAAGCCGTCGAGAAATATAAGGAGCTGACCGATGAATAAATACAGCATTATCGTGCCGGTTTACAATGTCGAAAAATACATCAGAGAATGTCTGGATTCTTTGAAAAACCAAACGTACGGCGAGTTCGAGGCTGTGCTTGTGGACGACGGAAGTCCCGACGGCAGCGGAGCGATCTGCGACGAATATGCCGCTCGCGATCCGAGATTTAAGGTGGTCCACAAAGAAAACGGCGGACTGATCTCTGCGTGGAAAGAAGGGCTTCGCAGGGCTTCTAACGAATTGATCCTTTTCGTCGACAGCGACGATTACATAAAACCGCAAACATTGGAAATGCTCGAGAAACATATCGATTTTGCGGATACCGATCTCGTGCAATTCTGCGCTTTGACCGGTAACGACACTTGCGCCTTGAAAAGTTACGACATAAAAGAACTTTATCCCGACATTATCTATTACAAAGGCTTCGGCAAGATAATTTACAACAGTCGCTGCGGAAAGGTATTCAAGCGCTCCGTATTGATCGGGTTGCTGGACGATATCGACGGCTATGTCGAGATAGGTGAAGACAAACAGACTACGTTCTGTTATTTGCTGAATATAAGAAAGGCGGTCATTCTCGATTACGACGGTTATTACTATCGCCAGAATTACGATTCCATGACGCATAAGTACAACGCCGATCTTTTCGGAAAAACTCAGAGGCTTTTCGACAGTATAAAGAGAATGATCGCAAAGTACGGCGACGGGTTCGATTTTTCCGAACAGATCTGCAAGGAAAAAGCGATGTATGCAACGACGATAATGGCGCACGCTTTCATGGCTCCGGATAAAAGCGAAAGAAAAAGAGCGTACGGGCTCGTGACGGACGATCCGGAAATGCGAAAAGGGTTTGAGATAATCGATTTCGGAGATCTGAGCCTTTATTGCAGAAAAACGATTTGCGCTTTGCGCGACGAAAGCTATTTTCGCGTAGTGTTTTGGCAGTATGTAAGAAAGTGTAAAAAAACGTTGGACAAAGCAGTCAGGAAGATTCGGAGAGAAAAATGATCGGAGTGCAGAGCGCGGCCAAGAATATAAAGAAAGAGCAGCTGACTATCAGCAGTTGGTTTTTGTTGCTCAGCGCCGCAGTGCTTCCTTTTGATTCTTACCTGGGAGAAATGGGATTGTCTGTCCTTACTCTCGGGCTGCAAATGTTGTTTATCGCGTCGCGCTTTGTGGAATGTTTGTCTTATCCCGACGATAAAAAGTTTTTTTCTTTGGGTATCGTCGGCATATACGTTATTTATTCCCTTTTGCAGATATTCAGAGGCTTCCTTAGGTTAGGGCTGACGTACAACAACGAATTGTTTATTTCGATGATGTGCTATTATATCGCGTTCATATTCCGCCCCATGACTATGAGGGAATTGCGTATGATGGCGAATATATCGATATTGCAGATGCTGTTGTTCGTCGTTGTATGCGCACGTCATATAACGTTGCTGAACGGCGAAATATATATGGGGATCGTGGACATCGTCGATCCCAACTATCTGATCACAAACAGCGTGGTCATGGTGGGATTCTACCTGTTCAGGATCCAGTCGGCAGGAAAGAACGCGGTGAGAGCGTTGTTGATCGCTTTGCTCGTCGTTTTTGCGGCATGCGTGATGCTGGTCGGCAGCAGGGGCGGTCTGTTCACATTCGGGGTATTGGTGATCGTCTACGTTCTTACGCAGATGAGAAAGCCATGGAAGACGCTTCTGATCCTGATAGTCGTCGGCGGTATAGCCATGGGATTGTTTTTCGCCTTTGCTCCGGAATATATCACGGAAAGATTCTCGATTTCCCATATGCTTCAGGACGGGGGCAGCGGCAGGTTGACGATATGGAAGAATTTCCTGACGTATTACGGAAAACAGGATCTTGCGACATGGTTGTTCGGCGTGGGCAGGGACGTTCCTCCCACTATATATCTCCAAGAGTTCGGACGTACGTATTATCCTCATAATCTGTATGTAAAAACATTGATGGAGGGAGGCATAGTAGGTATAGCGCTGTTGCTTGCAGTGTTCTGGCATATTTGGAAAAAGGCGTACAAGGCGAAAAACGGGATGCTTATTGCGATAATCTGCGCGTTTATGTTCGGTTCGCTATTCCTCGATATGGACAATATGCGAGTGTTTTGGCTTATTCTCGCTTTGTGCAACATGCCGGTCGGCAAGACACAGTTGCAGATATGGAAAAGGAATGTCCGGATCGAAACCGTCGAGCAGGGAGGCGTGAAATGATAAGCGTCGTGGTTCCCGTTTACAACGCCGAAAAATACTTGGAAAGGTGTCTTGGTTCGCTTGCAGGGCAGGCTTATCGGGATATGGAAGTCGTTATGGTCAACGACGGCAGTACCGACGGGAGCGGCGCGGTTCTTGAAAGATATGCGAAAAGATATGCCAACTTCCGACTGATAGACAAGGCAAACGGAGGCCCGAACGACGCCTGTATTGCCGGTATAGAAGCTGCTAAGGGAGAATATGTCGGCTTCGTCGACGCGGACGATTTCTGCGATGAGGCGCATTTCGAAAATATAGCAGAGGCGATATCGCGTAGCGGCGCCGATATGATAGTGTTCAAGGCGACTACGTTTCGTTGCGGGGAAAACGATTCGGAGACCGAGATCGTTTCTCGCGGAGGCGGGAATAAACTGGCGGAAGGGCTCTACGTCGGACGGCGGCTGGAAAATGTAAAAACGAAATATTTCGAGGAACAGCTTTTCAGTGCCGCGAGATGGATAAAAGTCGTAAAAAAGGATCTTTTGGAAAACAATAAAGAGTTGTTCGCCAAGGATGTTGTACTGGGAGAGGACATAGGATTTACCGCGTCCGTATTGTTCGACACGCAAAGTCTGTACGTCATGGATTGGGACGGATATTTTTATAGGATAAACGATTCGTCTATCACACATAGATTCGGCGAAGCGCGGATAACGCAGTTCGGCAGGTTGTGCGCCAATCTCAAGGAGGTCTGCGAGGCGAAAGGATACGGGATCGGCATTGATACGGAATTGAAAAGACAGCTTATGGTCTTGATATCGATGTTGCTCAAAGCCGATGATAAGACGAGCGAGAAGAGAAGGATGCTTGCGAAACTGCGCGAGTCCGATTGTGTGAAGGAGATGATCCGTTCCGAACGTATGCCTGACTTTACGGCTGCCGAGCGGTGGAAATATCGTCTGTTTAAGGACAAAGCGTTTGTGCCGTTGTTAATATCGGCGTATATCAACGAAATGATCCGCGGAAGAAAAAACCGCTGAAAGGAGAGAAAAATGAAGCTATTGACGTGTGCCAGTTATCACGGAACAGGATCGAGCGCAGTGACGAATCTGATCGACGAATGCGACAACGTCCACGATATGGGCGATTACGAATTCCGATTCGTTCAGGATCCCGACGGTATATGCGATCTGGAATACAATCTCGTGATCAACAATCACAGACTGAACAGCGGGTATGCGATAAAGAGATATATGAAAGTCGTGGATTTTCAGAACGGTAATTTTTTGTCGAAGCGTTACCGCGGTTTTTTCGGGAATAAATGGAAAGAACTTTCCGAGGCATATATCACAAGCCTGACTGATGCCGAATTCGAAGGGTACTGGCATTACGATCTCATAGATAAAGGCGGCGCCGCGTGGTTTGCGGATCGCGCGGTAAACAAATTGTACCATAAACTTTTAGGGAAAAGAGCCGTAGGCAGTTTGAACGTAGTATTGCGCGGTTGTAAAAGTTATGTGTCATATCCCCGGGAAAAGTTTTATGACGCTACAAAAGCTTACATAGACGCGCTTTTCGGTTCCGCGAATACGGACGGTAAGGAATTCGTCATGGCGGATCAGTTGGTCCCTCCGTCAAACACAATGCATTATATGAGGTTTTTCAACGACCTGAAAGTGGTATGCGTGGAAAGAGATCCCCGAGATCTTTACGCATTGGGAAAAGCGGTGTGGAAAGACGGAGTGATACCGACCGACGTCGAGAATTTCTGTAAGTGGTACAAGGCGACGCGCGCTCACAAACAGTACGAAAACGACGATCCGTCCAAAGTTTTGCGTATTCGTTTCGAAGATATGATATTTAAATACAGGGCGACGAAAGACAGTATCCTTGCATTCTGCGGCATAGGAGAAGAACACCACATAAGACCTCTTACGCTGTTCGATCCGAGGATATCCGTCAGAAACACTCAGGCTTACAAAAGTAAAAAGATCGACGCGAAAGACATCGCTTATATAGAAAAAGAATTAGAAAGCGAGCTGTATGATTTCGACGATGCGGAGGTAAACATATGAAGAAGGTGATAACTTACGGCACGTTCGATCTGTTGCATTACGGACATATCAATCTTTTGCAAAGGGCAAAAGCTCTCGGCGACTATCTGATAGTCGCGGTGTCGTCCGACGAGTTCAACAGGCAAAAGGGCAAATGTGCTATTTTTCGTACGAGGAGCGCAAACGCATGGTCGAAGCGCTGAGGTGCGTCGATCTCGTGATCCCGGAGGAGAGTTGGGATCAGAAAATAAGCGATGTCAAGGAATTTAGGGTGGATACGTTCGTAATGGGCGACGATTGGAAGGGAAAATTCGATTTTCTCAAGGACTACTGCGAGGTGGTCTATCTGCCGAGAACGCCCGAGATATCCACTACAAAGATAAAAAAGGATATATCCAAGAGTTAAAGTATGGCAGCGTCGGATTCGCGTACTTCCAAATCGCTGAAAAACACCGCTTTCGGGTTGATCGGACTGCTTAGCAGTCAGATAGCGAATTTCGTTTCCAGATCGATATTCATCGGCTTGTTGGGGGCGGAGTACAACGGCGTCAACGGTTTGTTCAGCAATATATTGAGTTTGCTCAATCTTGCGGAGCTGGGATTCGCCACTTCCATAGCATATGCGCTGTACAAGCCATTGAAAACGGGTGATGAGCGGACTACGGCGGCTTTGATGAGTTATTTTGCAAAAATATACCGTATAATCGCCGCGGTGGTAGCGGTAGCGGGATGCTGTTGTATACCGTTTTTGCAATATCTTATAGCGGAAGACTTATCAGATCTGTCTTTTTCTTTGAACGAACTGCGCGGATATTTCGCCATGTATCTGGCAAGCACCGTGTGCAGTTATCTGCTTGCTTATAAAAGGACGATAATAACGGCGGATCAAAATAATTATATCGTAACCAACGTTGACAATATCTGCAATATTTTGCTGTATGTGTTTCAGATAATATTGCTGTTGATCTATAAAAACTTTTACGCCTATCTTGCCATATTGGTGGCAAAGTCGTTTGTCAACAACCTGGTCTTGCATATAATCGCAGGGAAAAAATATCCCTATCTGAAAAAATACCGAAAAGAAAAAGTGCCGAACGCGGAAAAAAGCGCTATATTCAAAAACGTGCAGGCCGCGTTTATGCACCGGATAGGAAACGTCATAATATACAGCACGACGTCTATAATAATCTCCGCATTCGTAAGTCTGGTAGAGGCAGGGAAGTACAGCAACTACATCATGGTAGTGTCCGGAGTCAACAGTTTCATTAACATTGTGTTCACGTCGATAACCGCCAGCATAGGAAATCTCTGCGTCAACGAAGACGAAACGACGCAATACAAAGTATTCAAAAAGGTGCAGTATATATCGGATTTCTGTACGGTGTTCGGTCTGGTCTGTTTTGTATGTCTGTTCAATCCCTTTGTGGAGATATGGGTCGGAAGCGAAATGGTGATGCCTTTGTCCGTTGTAATTGTCATTTCTCTCAGTGCCGCGCTCGGATATCTGCGCAAGGCGGTCAATACATTCAAGGACGCGAAAGGAATGTTCAGGGCCGATTGGTTCAAACCTCTGTTGGAAGCTGCGGTCGGCGTAGGGTTGGCTATCGGACTGAGCTATGTATGGGGGACATTAGGGGTCGTGCTCGGTTACTTGTTGGCGACGGTAGTCATCGCCGTACCGATCGAGAATTGGGTCCTTATCAAGCGCGGTCTGCACAGGTCGTTTGCAAAACAGATGCTGTCTTTGTCGGCAGTGACGGCTTTCGGAGCGGTATTGACGGCTGTCGTCTATCTTGCGACGTGTTTTATTCCGTCAGGCATCGGTTGGTTTATTCTGAGATTTGCGATTGTCGTTATCGTCGCGGCGGGAGCGTTTCTGCTTGCTACTTGCAGAACCGAGGAGTTCAAGTATTACAAAAGGCTGGTATGCTCGCTGTTGCAGAAGGTTAAAACGTTCGTGAGAGAAAGAAAGGGGCATACTGCCGCGCTCGGGGAAACGGCAAATCCCGTCGCCGACGATCCGGATCGCGTTTCCGGAGATGATGAAAAATCGGATACGGGAAACGGAAATACAGAAGAATAACATAACCGAAAAACAGGAGAAACAAATGGAAGAAAAGATTAGGGTGATCATCCCTGTACACAATGCGGAGGAAACGATAGACAGGTGCGTGGCAAGCATAGTCGGGCAAACGTACGGAAATATCGAGATAATACTTGTGGAAAACGGCTCGGTAGACAAATCCTACGAGAAATGCGCGGCATGGGCGGCGAAGGATGAAAGAATACGTTTATTGCGTTCCGAAAAAGGCGTTTCCAAGGCTCGGAACGCAGGATTGGATATGACGGGCGAGTATAATTATTTCGCATTCGTCGACGCCGACGATTATGTAGACGTAACGATGTATGAAAAGCTGTTGAAAAAGGCTTTGGAAGAAGACGCCGATTTGACATTCTGTCTTACCAACAGCGTGCAGAGCGGAAAGATTACACCGTATGAAGAAAAGAATATCCGCGACCTCGTGGAAAACAAAAATATAAGATGGTTTTTCTATCGCGGCAGCGAATCCGTGAGGACGGGTACGATCAGGACTCTTTTCCGCAGTTCCGTATTTTCGGGAGTGCGTTATGACGAAGAACTTAGTTACAGCGAAGACTTCGTTTATATGTTGGAGTGCATGGCAAAGGCCGATAAGTGCGCACTCGTAGAAGAAAATTTATATTACAACGTAAATTTTCACAATGTACCGTTTTTGTTTGCCAAAAAGTACGGCGGCAGATATCATTTTTGGGAGTCGGCGATGCTTTTTGCGCAAAAAGCGGAAAAGTACTTGACGGAATTCGGATGCTCGGATATTGCGCAGGCTCCGGCGTTCGACGGCTTGATACTTTTGATCAATGCCATTGTCGGGATAGAAAAACATTGGTGGAGAGAAATAAGGAAATTTTGCGCGCAACCGTATTGGAAAAAGGCGAACAACAAAACGGCTTATAAACAGTACATGACCGTAGTCGCTTCTTGCGGTCTGCCGGTCAAAGTCAAAGCGTTCCTCGTGTATCATAAGTTGTACATGGCGTACGGGATACTTGCAAAGATCTACGCCGGAATGATTTCGTAGCAGGGATATCGATAAAGGAAATTCAGATCGTGATTCTGTCAGATCAAGTGCACGGTATAGTTAAAATGTCGGGCAAACGGCGGACGGGAAAGCATGACCGAAACATAAACCGGATCGTAACGGACCGAATTTTCGGCAGACGGAACTCAAAAAAAATGTTCAATTAAGAGCAAAAACTGACAGTACGGCGCCTTTGTATAGATTCGGCGTAACTTCAAAGCCGTATTTTTTCGTATCGGAATGAAGCTTTGCCGCATACGATCTTTGACCGATAGAAAAACGAAAAACTTTCGATTCGTTCCGGCTGTCGTAAGGCGCGTAATTCGTGATGTCGGCTTCGCCCACGGACATAAGGCGCTTGATCTCGGCGATATAGGGATCTCTGCTGTCCGAAAGATACGATCTGTCGAACACGCGGAGCTCCTCGAGATTTTCGAATTCGTAGACGACGTTGCCGTCGAATTTACGGATATACATCTCCAGATCGTCGGTATGCGCCGCGAGGATATCTTCCCAATATTTGCCGTCCCATGAGGACATATTCGCGTAACGTTCCAGGAGAGGTACGAATTTCGCGGAAAAAGCCGCGTCGAAAAACACGCTGCCGTACATATACCATTTGCCGTTGCCTCCGACCGACACGTCCGTGATCCTGCCGTCGTCGTCGGCGTCCACGCACCATTCTTTCGTGTCGCCGTCGGCAAAAACGCATGAATACCACGCGTGCGGCTCGTAGGCGGAATAAATGTTTCGGCTCATATAGTTGTCGCTCGACAGGATATATGTGTTGCGCAGGAGATCTTTCACGCAGTACAGACTTGCGAGGTTGTTCTTTACGGCATAATCCGGATTAAATATGGTTTTAACGCCGAACTTGCGTTTTAAATAGTCGAATTGTTCGGCGAGATATCCCGTAACGACGGTTATATCCGTAACGTCTGCTTCCAGCAGATGTCTTATCTGTCTTTCGACCAAAGGCACTCCGTTCACCTCGACCAATCCCTTTGGTTTGGAAAGCGAGATAGGGGTGAATCTGCTGCCGATTCCTGCTGCGAGAATTATCGCGTTGTCTACTTTGCAAAGAGGTCTTTCGAACATTCTTCCACACTCCGTACCGACTATTGTACAGTTGTCGGTTATCGTCGTCAAGCGTTTTGGCGTGAAAAAAACGTGCGCACAGCGGAGGACATACGGGGATCGCCGACGACAGACGGGAAAATATATGCACAAAACGGTTTTCGATTATTTCGGAGCAAGGCGGTTTTGTGTATATTTTTATGTTTTTGTATGTTAAAATAACGTGTGAAATACGGAATTTTTGAAGAAATACGGCTGTTGGCAGACTTTATCCGTATTCGTGACGGCGACGGGATCGATTCGCCGCGCTGTTGAATATTATGGATAAATATTGACTTGTCGCGCGCGCGAGTGTAAAATTATACGCGTAGGATAAGGTTTTCAGGATAAGGAGGAACCGTGATAGTCACAGTAAAACGGCTGTTGTCGGACGCGGCAGCGGGAGGTTATGCCGTACCCGCGCTCAACGTGGACAACATGGAGAGCGTAAAAGCGGTATTGGAAGCTTCTTACGCTCTGAATGCGCCGGTCATCGTGCAGACGATACCGGCAACGCTGCGCTACGGAGGAATAAAAACGTACGCAGCGATGGTGAGGGCTTTGTACGGCGGCGGCGCGGATATCGCGTTGCATCTGGATCACGGAGGCGACGAAGAGATATGCGCAAAGTGCGTCGAAGCGGGCTATACTTCGGTAATGATCGACGGATCGGCGCTGCCTTTCGAAGAAAACGTCGCTCTGACCCGCCGCGTTGTACTGGCGGCGCATCGCAGTGACGTCAGTGTGGAAGCCGAACTCGGCGCGATCGGAGGAAAGGAAGAGACCGAGGGCAGAATAGAATATACCGATCCTGCGGAGGCGGAAGAATTCGTTGCACGTACCGGGGCGGACAGCCTTGCGATAGGCGTAGGCACGGCGCACGGCGTGTATCGGGGCACGCCGCATATCGCCGTCGACAGGATCGGGGAAATATCCGCGAAGGTCGACGTTCCGTTGGTATTGCACGGAGCGAGCGGACTATCGGACGACGTCGTGCGGGCTTCTATCGCCGCGGGCATACGCAAGATAAATTTTGCGACGCAGCTGCGGCAGGCTTTCACCGCCGGATTGAAGGAGGGATTGGCAAAATACCCCGAAGCATACGATCCGAAAAAATATCTGCCTTACGCGGTCGGCGCGGTGCGCGCCGAAGCGGAGAGGATTATAGCCCTCTGCGGCGCCGACGGAAAGGGCGGAATGTGAGGACACAAAAATATATAAAGCGAAATAACATACACCCGCGCGGAAAATCGCGTCGGGATACGGCGGCGGGATAACTGCCGCGCAGAGGAAAATATGGAATATATAAAATTCAAGAAAGACGCAAAGTACGACCTGATAGCGATCGGAAGGATAGCTATCGATTTCAATCCGATCGACTATTTCAGGACGCTTGCGGAGAGCAAAGAGTACCGCAAATATCTGGGCGGCTCTCCCGCGAACGTTGCGGTCGGACTTGCGCGGCTCGGCAAAAAGGTCGGGTTCATCGCGCGCGTATCGGACGACAGGTTCGGCGATTACGTGACCGACTTTTTCGTCAAAGAGGGCATCGACGTGTCGCACGTCAGACGTGCCGAACACGGTGAGAAGCTGGGGCTTACTTTCACCGAGATACTGTCGCCGACCGAAAGCAGTATATTGATGTACCGCGACGGGATAGCGGATCTGTCGCTCGAGCCTGCCGACGTGGACGAGGAGTACGTCGCTTCGGCAAAGGCGCTTCTGATATCGGGGACGGCGCTCGCGCAGAGCCCGTCGCGCGAGGCGTGTCTGAAAGCGATGCAGTATGCGGAGAAAAACGGCGTCGCGATCGTGTTCGACATCGATTACCGCGCGTATAATTGGAAGAGCGCGGACGAGATCGCGGTCTACTATACGGCGGTAGCCGAGCATGCAGACATAATCATGGGGTCGCGCGAAGAATATGACCTCACGCAGGCGCTATTCATGCCGGGTGCGGACGACGCCGCGACTGCTGAGCACTGGTTCGGTAAAAAGGCAAAGATCGTCATAATCAAGCACGGAAAGGAAGGCTCGGAGGCACATACCTGCGACGGCAAGCGGTTCAGGATAAAGCCGTTTCCGGTAAAGGCGTTCAAGTCGTTCGGCGGCGGCGACGGTTACGGCAGCGCATTCCTTTGCGGGCTGTTCGACGGTATGGCTGTCCAGGATTGTCTGGAATTGGGCTCGGCTTCCGCGTCCATGCTGGTTGCGGCGCACGGCTGTTCGGAATTTATGCCGACCATGGAGGAACTGCAAAACTTCATAGCCGAAGAAAAACGGCTGTACGGAGAGATGATCGCGCGAGGATAATGCGTCGTTCGGTATGAAAACTGCGCCGCACGGTGCGGCGGGGAGGATAATATGGCTTTCGGATATCCGGAATTCGATGAAAAAGGGCAAAAAATTCTTACGCGCATCGGCGGCGTAAACGGCGATATGCTTATGGACGTCACCGTCGTCAGGCTCGCCTCGGGCGATAAGGCGCGCTATTTTGAGAAGGACAAAGAGATATGCGTCATGCTGACCGAAGGCGAAGTTTCGATGATCGGCGGCGGAGTCGGCGGCAGGGCGGCGCGCAGCGACGTGTACCGCGATCTGCCCGTAACGCTGCACGTTTGCAGGGGCACCGAGGTAGAGGTCGAGGCTTACGCAGACAGCGAATTCATTTATATAGCGACCGACAACGAGCGCGAATTCCCCGCGAAGTTTTACCGCAAAGAGGACGTGATCAGGTCTGTGTCGTGCGAGGGATTGTGGGAAAACACCGCCGTGAGGGACGTGAACACCGTTTTCGACTATTCCAACGCGCCGTACAGCAATCTGGTCGTGGGCGAGATCGTGGTGCCGCAGGGCAGATGGTGGAGCTATCTGCCGCATTATCACCCTCAGCCGGAGGTCTATTACTATAAACTGCCCGCGCCGGAAGCGTTCGGAGCGTGCTTCATAGGGGAGTTCGAACCGCATACGATAAAGGACGGCAGCGTGGGATGTTTTCCGGGCGGGAAGACCCACGTTCAGGTCACGGCCCCGGGCTATGAGATGTACAGCTGCTGGATAATCAGGCATCTGCCGGGAGAACCGTGGGACAAGACGAGGATCGTCGATCCGCGTTTCCGCCATTGGGAAGAGTAAAAAACCGAAACATATCGCAAAAAACAGGGAGAAAATATGAAAAAAAACGTTAAGATCACGGTAGGCGAAGCGATCGTCCGCTTTCTCGACGCGCAGTACGTTTCCTTCGACGGAAAGGAAAACAAGTTGGTGGAAGGCGTGTTCACTATATTCGGGCACGGCTGTGTGCTCGGCGTGGGAGAGGCTCTGTCCATGACGGACCATTCGCTGAAAGTCTATCAGGGCAAAAACGAACAGGGCATGGCGCAGGCGGCTGTCGCCTATGCGAAGCAGAACAACAGGCGCAAGATAATGCCGTGTTTTTCGTCTATCGGTCCCGGCGCCGCGAATATGGTCACCGCCGCAGGTACCGCGACGGCGAACAATATACCTTTGCTTCTTTTTCCGGGCGACGCGTTCGCGACCAGACAGCCCGATCCCGTATTGCAGCAGATAGAACATCTTTACGACCCGTCGGTCACCACAAACGACGCATTCAGGGCGGTAACGCGGTATTTCGACCGCATATCGCGCCCCGAAATGCTGATGCCGGCGCTGCGCAGCGCGGTGAGGATATTGCTGGATCCCGCGCACACGGGCGCCGTCGCGATAGCTCTGCCGCAGGACGTCCAGGGCGAGGTCTACGATTTTCCGACGGAGTTTTTCGACAAGACCGTCACAAAGATAGTGCGGCCGATCGCGCCGGAGGAGCAGCTCGACGAGGTCGCCGAGGCGATAAGAAAAAGCAAGCGGCCGCTGGTCATAGTGGGCGGAGGAGTAAAGTACAGCGAGGCGGGCGACGCCGTCGCGGCGATGTGCGAGAGGCACAATATCCCGTTCGGAGAAACGCAGGCGGGCAAGACTGCGATACGTTCGTTCCATCCGCTCTGTCTGGGCGGGCTCGGCGTTACGGGAAACAGCGCCGCCAACGATATCGCTTCGGCGAGCGATCTGATAGTGGGTATAGGGACGAGGTTCACCGACTTTACGACCGCGTCCAAGTCGCTGTTCGCGGACGCTCGGGTCGTTGCCGTCAATGCGTCCGATTTTCACGCTTCCAAACTCGACGCGATCAAGGCCGTGGGCGACGCAAAAGCCACCGTCGGGGTGTTGGATAAAAAACTCGGAGATTACATGACGGGCTATACCGACGAGATAACCGCCGCCAAGGAGAAATGGAGAGCGGAGTACGAGAGACTCGCTCATATCGAGATCGGGGACGGCTATCAGCCCGAGATAGAGAGCCGTATGCCCGACGCTGTCGAGGCTTTCGCGGACGCGCACGGCGGAGCGATGGCGCAGACTACCGCCATAGGCGTGATAAGAGAAAGCATCGCGCCCGACGCGATAATAGTCGGTTCGGCGGGGTCTTTGCCAGGAGATCTGCAGAGGATGTGGACGTCGGACGCGCGCGATTCCTATAACATGGAATACGGCTATTCGTGTATGGGATACGAGATAGCGGGATGTTTGGGCAGCAAACTCGCCGCTCCCGACCGCGAATGCTACGCGATGTGCGGGGACGGAAGTTACCTTATGCTCCATACCGAGATGGTCACCGCCGTTCAGGAAGGGATAAAGATCAACGTGCTTTTGTTCGACAACGCGTCGTTCGGCTGTATCAACAATTTGCAGATGGAGCAGGGTGTGGACAGTCTGTGCACGGAACTGCGCTACCGCAGCGGCGACGATCCGATACGGGAGGGCGCGTTCATGAATATCGACTTTGCTATGAACGCGAGATCGTACGGGTTCAAGGCATACACCGCGCGCAACGCCGCAGAGCTGCGCGCCGCGCTTGCGGACGCCGCGAAACAGACCGTTTCCACTCTGATAGACATCAAGGTCGCGCCCAAGTCGATGACTCACGGCTACGGCGGATGGTGGAACGTGGGAGTCAGCGCGAATCCGCGTTGCGACAAGCAGAAGCGGGCTTTGGACAACAAGACGGCAATGCTCGCCAAGGCGAGGAAATATTGAGGTGAGTATGAATGCGGACAAGGTAAAACTCGCGATCGCCCCGATCGCGTGGACAAACGACGATATGCCCGATCTCGGCGCGGCGAACACGTTCGAACAGTGCGTCAGCGAGATGGCTCTCGCCGGATACGAGGGATGCGAGGTCGGCAACAAATATCCGAAAGATCCCGCCGCCCTCAAACGCGCGCTGGATATGAGGGGACTGCGGATATGCAATCAGTGGTTCTCGTCGTTTGTGCTGACAAAGCCTTTCGAAGAGGTGGAGAAGGAGTTCGTCGCGCAGTGCGACTTTTTGCGCGCCATGGGCGCTCGCGTCATCGGCGCGTCCGAACAGAGTTTCAGCATACAGGGCAGGAAGGACGTTCCGATTTTCGGTTCGAAATACGATATGACGAACACGGAGTGGGAAAAATTCGCCTCCGGAATGAACCGTCTCGGCGCGATCGCGAAGAGCATGGGGATATCGTTGGTCTATCACCATCACATGGGGACCGTGGTGCAGACCGCGGAGGAGGTGGACCGCATGATGGATATGACCGATCCCGAGGTGTTCTCGCTGTTGTTTGACAGCGGACATCTGGCGTACTGCGGGGAAGATCCTCTGACATTACTCAAAAAACACTCCGCGAGAGTGAAACACGTCCATCTCAAAGACGTACGCCCCGACGTGATCGCCGCCGTAAAGGCGGGGCGCGGATCTTTCCTCGACGGGGTGCGTATGGGGACGTTCACGGTGCCGGGCGACGGCACGATCGATTTCGGACCTATATTCGAGGAGCTGGGATCGGTCGGTTACGAGGGCTGGATGGTCGTCGAGGCGGAGCAGGATCCCGCTAAGGCGGATCCGCTCGAATACGCGCTCAAAGCCAGAGCGTACATCAGGGAGAAGGCAGGGATCTGACCTGTCGGGATAAATAAAAAGGAGAAAAATATGGCAATAAAGACGTTGGGTTATTTTACGAACAACGAGTTCGTCATGTCGGGGACGGACAAATACTATCCGGTGTTCGATCCGTCCACGGGAGAGCAGATAGCGCGTATGCCGCGCTGTACGACCGCAGAGATCGCCGCTGTGATCGACAACGCGCACGAGGCTTATAAGAAATGGTCGCGCGTGCCCGTCATAAAAAGGGTGCAGGTGCTGTACAGACTTCGCTCCCTCCTCGACGAGCATATGGACGAGCTCACCGAAATGTGCGCGCGCGAGCACGGCAAGAATTGGGACGAGAGCAAGGGGGATATCCTCAAGGCGAAAGAGGGAACGGAGCTTGCCTGTTCGATGCCGTCGCTGTTGCAGGGCGAGAGCCTGATGGACGCGTCCACGGGTTACGATACCGTATTGTACCGCGAACCGATGGGCGTTTTCGCGGGCATAGCGCCGTTCAATTTCCCCGCAATGATACCTATGGGGTGGATGGCGCCGGTCTGCATCGCCTGCGGTAACGCGATCGTGCTCAAAGTCGCCGGCGCCACGCCGATGACGTCGCTGCGTATCGCCGAACTGTATAAAGAAGCGGGACTGCCCGACGGCGTGCTCAACATCGTCAGCTGCGACCGCAACGACACTCAGGAGTTGATCAGCAACGACAAAATAGTCGGAGTCACGTTCGTCGGCTCGACCAAGGTGGGCAGATATATCTACGAGACCGCCGCAAAATACGGCAAGAGGGTCCAGTGTCTGTGCGAGGCGAAAAATCACGCGCTCGTACTCAACGACGCCGCGCTGGACAGGACCGCCGCGGGCATCGTCAATGCGGCTTACGGCTGCGCGGGCGAGAGATGCATGGCTCTGCCCGTGGTCGTTGTTCAGGAAGGTATAGCCGACGCGCTCGTTTCCAAGATCAAACAGCTTGCGGAACAGATCAAGGTCGGACCCGCCTACGACAAGGCGACCAAGCTCGGACCCGTGTACAGCAAAGAGCACAGAGAGAGCGTCGTCGCATGGATAGAAAAGGGACTGCAAGAGGGAGCGGAGCTCGTGCTCGACGGCAGGAACATTGTCGTGAAGGGATACGAAAAAGGCTTCTACCTCGGCCCCACGATCCTCGACAGAGTATCGCCGGAAATGACGGTCGGTCAGCGCGAGATATTCGGGCCCGTGTTGTGCATCAAGAGAGTGAAAACGTTCGAAGAGGGATTGGCGCTGATGAACGCGAATCCTTTCGCAAACGGTTCGGTCGTCTATACGCAGAACGGCTATTACGCCCGCGAGTTCGTGCGCAACACGGACGGAGGCATGGTAGGCGTCAACGTCGGCATACCCGTTCCGGTGGGAGTGTTCTCGTTCACGGGGCACAAGCACTCGTTCTTCGGCGATCTGCATTGCCTGGGCAGAGACAGCTTCAAGTTCTATACCGACAGCAAGACCGTGACCACGCATTGGTTCGACGAACACGAAGCCAAGTCCACCGACGTTTCCACGTGGGACGGCACGATCTGAGGAGGTCTTTATGGTAAGGATAGGAATAATAGGAGCGGGCAGGATCGGCAAAGTCCACTGCGAGTCTATAGGGAGATACGTCAAAAACGCCGTCGTCGCGTGCGTGGCGGATCCGTTCATGGACGAGGGAACGGAGCAAACGCTCAGGGCTCTCGGAGCCGAAAAGGTCACGAAAGATTATCGCGAGATACTTGCGGACAAGTCCGTAGACGCGGTCCTCATATGTTCGTCCACCGATACTCACGCGCAGATCTCCGTCGAGGCGATAAAGGCGGGCAAGCACGTGTTTTGCGAAAAACCCGTGGATCACGACGTCAAAAAGATACTGACGGTCAAGGAAGCTCTGCAAGGCGGCGGCGTAAAGTATCAGGTGGGATTCAACCGCCGTTTCGACCACAACTTCGAGGCGGTCAAGAAAGCGATAGACGCGGGCAGGATAGGGCATCTCGACGTGTTGAAGATATGCTCGCGCGATCCCGCCGCGCCGTCTGCCGACTACATAAAAGTCAGCGGAGGGATATTCCTCGATATGACGATACACGATTTCGATATGGTCAGATATCTGTCGTCGGACGAGGTCGAGAGCGTTTACGCCGTGGGAGGCGTGACCGTGGACAAAGCGATAGGGGAAGCGGGAGATATAGATACCGCCGTCGTCACGATGAAGCTCAAAGGCGGTGCGCTGGCGGTGATAGACAACTGCCGCCGCGCGGCTTACGGTTACGATCAAAGAGCCGAAGCGTTCGGCTCGCTCGGTCAGATCGCGGTCGCCAACGACGCCTCTTCCACCGCGGTCATTTCCGACGCGAACGGAGTGACTGCCGAAAAACCGCTCTATTTCTTTCTCGAACGCTATATGCAGGCATACGTCAAGGAAGTGTCCGAGTTCGTACGCTGCATAGAGGAAGACAGACCCGTGCCCGTCGGTATAGAGGACGGCTTGCAGGCCGTCGTGATAGGGCTTGCGGCAAAGAGATCTTTGCAGACGGGAGCGCCTGTAAGGCTTGACGATATCGTTCGTTGACGGGACGGAATGATCGCAGAAACGATAACGCGCCGCGATACGGCGCGTTTTTCGTTATCGGCGGGTCGTATTTTCGGGACAACGCGTTAACGAACAAAGAGTTTATACGAAAACGGCAGTATAATAAAGCGGCGACGGAATAAAATGAGAGGGCGATCTGCGTATTATATTTATTGCAGTATCGCGAAGCGCCGACGCCTGCGTAAATACCGCAAAGAAGAAACAAGTTTAAGAAGGATATCGGGGCTGACGGGACGCGATATAAGCATAATATCGTGAAAAGTATGCCGCATATGACGATATAACATTAAAGAATTGAATGCGGCGATGTTGACATATATCTTTTGTTATAGTATAATATAAATATAAGCGGACGGAAAGTCCGTTTGCGAAGGAGGAAAAGGAGGAAAAAGATATGTATTGTGCGAAATGCGGTACCAAGGCGGAAGAGGGGGATACCTTTTGCCGTAAGTGCGGCGCAAAGCTGGGAGACTCTTCCGAGGCGGCTGAACAGACTTCCGCCGACGTCGGCGAGGCGCAAAAGGGCGACGCTCCCGCTCCGCAGCAGTTCAGATACGGCAACGACAGCGGCTTTTCCGAATCGGGCAGATATCCGTCCAGCGACAATCCCGAGTACAAGGCTTCGGGCGGTTGGGCTCTGCTCGGTTTTCTGATCCCGTTGGTGGGGCTTATACTCTATCTCGTTTGGCGCGACAAAAACCGCGCCGACGCGGCGAAGGGGCGGAAGGCGGGCAAAGGCGCGCTTGCGGGCGTGATAGTGTGGGTGGTTATTTCTATCCTGTCGTTTGTCATCGGTCTTCTGTAAGGAGGTAGAAATATGTTTTGTCCTAATTGCGGAGCGAAAGCCAACGAAGGCGATAAATTCTGCCGCTCGTGCGGCGCGAGGCTGAACGCCGACAGCGAGCCGATATTCGAGGGACAGCCCGATACTGCGGAACAGATGCCCCCGCAGGGCAGGCAATACGACCGCCGTACGGACGACGTATACCGCGACCGCGAACGGCGCGACCGTAACGGCGAAAACGCGCAGGAGAGCGCAGGCTGGGCGGTACTCGGATTTTTCTTTCCGCTCGTGGGATTGATCCTGTATCTTATCTGGTACGACGATCATCGCAGAAGAGCGAAACTTGCGGGTAAAGGCGCGCTCATAGGCGTGATAACGGAGGTCGTCTTCTTTATACTCTGGTTCGTGATAGTGATGGTGATCTCCATGTCGGTGATGTGACGTCGGCGGGATCTTGCCTCGCAGAGTCAAGTCGCGCGAGGCAGTGACGGCGCCGTGCGAAACGGCGGATGATCTCAGACGTTTGCGATACTTTTCGGGATCGGCGTTTTTACGCCGATCTCGTTTTTTTGCGTTGTCAGCGCCTTCGGATCCCGCTCGGCGACCCGAAGGCGTTTTTCTTTATCGCGCTTGTCTTCGCGGAGCGCAGAGGCGATACCCGACGCGGAGGCTTTTGCCGCGTTTGCGGCTTTTCGGACAGACGAACGCAAACTGCGTATCGTCGCTTTTTCACGGCAACGAGGGGCGTCGGGGCTTTATATCGGCACGCATATGTTTCGAGCGTCTTTTACGGGGACGGGTTTTGCGTTATTATATTTTTATCGGAGGTATATACAAATGATAAAATTCAATTACGCTGTAAGATCGTGGCTCGACGGAGAGTTGAAAGCGAGAGTAAAGCGGCGCACGCGTCTTCGTTACCGCGCCATCGCATTGGAGTGCATCGTGCCCGCGATAGGCGCGGACAAAGACGTCGCTCTCGTGACTTCGGACGATCTGCTCGCCGTCGTGGACGCGCTTCGCAACAGACGCCGAGGCTCGGAGGAAAGAGAACTGTCGCCCGCCACCGTCAATCTCGTTATAGCCGTCATGCGCGGCATATTCGGGCATTCCTGCCGTATGGGGTGGAGAAAAGACGATCCGTCGCTCGCGCTCAAACGCATGAGGACTCGACCGAAGACGATCGAGGTGTTCACCGTTGCGGAACAGACGTATATGGAAGAATACGTGTATTATTCGAAAGACGACAGATTGAAGGCTCCGCTTCTGAGCCTGTATACGGGGATGCGCATCGGCGAAATACTCGCGTTGGAGTGGGCGGACGTCGATTTTTACGAAAGGACCGTGACCGTGTCCAAAGAAAAATATTTCGTCAAGGACGACGACGGAACGTGGCGCACCTATATCGATTCGCCGAAATCCGCCGCTTCTGAGCGCACGATCCCTCTGTGCGAAAAGGCGGTCGCCTTGCTTAAAAGCATAGATCCGACGGCGAAATGGGCGAAGAGATCGGTATTCCGCTCCGAAAACAGTCCTCTCAGCGTAAGGCAATGTCAGTATCTTTTCGGCTCGATGCTGAAAAAGTGCAGGGTGAAACAACGCAACTTCCATACTTTAAGGCACACTTTCGCGACCAGACTTCTGGAAAGGGGAGTCGACCTGAAAACATTGAGCGAGCTGCTGGGCCACGAAAACATGAACGTGACCATGAAAACGTATTGTCATACTCTCATGAGGACTAAACGCGAAGCGGTCGAGCGGTTGGACAGGACGCGGTAGATAGCGGCTGTGAGCGAAAAAAATTGACATGGAACAGTATATTCCATGTTAACTTTCTGTTTACATAATACCCCTTGTGTTAGCGAATGTCAACATCTTGTTATAAAATAATTTTTTGTCGTCTTTTTGTCGTCGCGAAAATCTCCGCAAACCGCATATTTTCAGAAATTATGCGGCTGTACGTGGCAAAATTTGACATCGAATATACTGTTCCATGTCAAGTGAGGAGAGGTCATGAAGAAAAATTTTGCTGCGATTATCGCACTTTTGCTGGCGTTGGTCATGACGTTTGCCGCGTGCGTTACGGACGAGGAAACTCCCGAAACGCCGCCTGCGGAATATACCGTGACTTTCGATACCGACGGGGGCTCCGTGATAGCTCCCGTAAAAGTGAAAGAAGGCGAAAAAGTGAGCCGTCCCGCAGATCCGACCAAGAGCGGTTGGTCGTTTGCGGGGTGGTATGCCGACGAGGGGACAAGCACCGCGTTCGACTTCGGCAAGCCGATAACGGGCGACACGACCGTCTACGCGAAATGGAACAGGGAGATGCGCGAGTTTGTCGTCGCTTTCGACAGTTCGGGCGGCAGCGCCGTCGCCTCTCAGACGGTACGTGAGGGCTCGACGGTACAAGAGCCGACTCCTCCGACAAGGAACGGCTATGACTTCGAGGGATGGTATGCGGACAGGGATCTGACCGTGCCGTTCATATTCTCCACGCCGGTAACGGCGGGCTTTACTCTGTACGCAAAGTGGGCGGAAAGAGTTTTTTACACGGTTACGTTCGACTCCAACGGCGGCAGCGCCGTCGCTTCCCAGTCCGTGAGAAAGGGCAGCTCGGCGCAAAGACCCGACGATCCCGAGCGCACGGATTACACGTTCACGGGGTGGTACACGGACAGACAGGACGGAAGTTCCAATTACGATTTTTCAAGACCCGTCAACGGAAATATCACGCTTTACGCGCATTGGTCGCAGAACTTCGCCACGGTCACGTTCGTGCTCAACAACGGCGAGGCGGATCTCGTGACGTACGTGGACAAAGGAGAGAGGCTCTCGCGACCCAACGATCCGATAAGAAGCGGCTGGGTCTTTACGGGGTGGTACAGCGATAAAAACTGCACGCTGCCGTATGATTTCGACGCGGAGATAAACGACGACGAAGATTTCGTCTACGCGGGCTGGCGCAGGCTCGAATATTATACCGTACTGATAGATACGGACGGCGGTACGCCCGTACAGTCGCAGACGGTAGCGGAAGGCGGATTCGCGTCGGCTCCCGACGTCGTACCCGAAAAGGAAGGATATTACTTTACCGGCTGGTTCGCCGACGAGGACTATACCGTTCCGTTCGATTTCGCAACGACTCCGATCAGGGACGACATCACCGTATATGCGGGCTGGGACGACAATATACTCGTTCAATTCGATGCCGACGGGGGTACGCCGTTGCTCGAACAGATAGTGATAAACGCCCAGAGCGGCACGGTACAGCAGCCCGCGACCCCCGAAAGGGATGGGTATACGTTCGGCGGCTGGTACGTCGACGCGGCGCGCACCGTCGCGGCGAGTTTCCCGTGTACGGTGACGGCGGATACCAACTTCTATGCGAAGTGGAACGACGAAGTGAGTTCCGTGACCGTCAGATTCGAGCTTGCGAAACTTGCCGACAACGGCGATCTCGTGTTCGAGCCTTTCTCCAAACAGTCTTTGACGGTGACCAAAGGCACTCCCGTAACGCAGGAAATGGTCTCGGCGCCGGGTGATCTGACGGCTACCGACGTCGGAGGAGGACAACACACGATGATGTTCTCTTATTGGAGTTTCCGCGAGTATTGCAAAGAGAAAACGGGAGGCGACAGCACGCCCGTCACGGAGATGGTCCTGTTCCCGATAGACACGCAGGGCAGGGACGAGATAACCCTTTATGCGGTCTACCGCGAGATAGAAGAGGACGAAACGCGCGCGACTCTGACGATACATCCCAACAACGGCGCGTCCGACACCGTGGTGTACGGCGTAGCGGGACAGACTATCGGCGCGGATCTTGACAGGGGCAATCTCCAACCCATGTATTCCGGTCCGGGAAAAGAAGCGCCCGTCCGCGCGGGATATCGGGTCACGGGATATTACAAGACCGACGATCTGAGTTCCGATCACACCGAGGACAACGTATATCAGGTCCCGTTCCTGCTGGCAGAGGAGCAGAACGATTGTTATCTGCGTTGGGAAGAGGTCGAGCCCGTAGGCGTTATCTTCAATTATTACACGGTCGGCGGCGGCTGGGAGACGGCTTCCGCAGAAGCCGGATACAACGACTACATACCGCGTCCCGAGAGCAGGTTCCTGGACGGATACGTCTTTGACGGCTGGTATACCGAGAGAGGCAATTACAATCCCGAAACCAGATTTGACTTCGAGAACACGCGCGTCACGGAGAGCCTGATATCGTATTCTTCGTCGGGCGAGAGGAGAGTGACGCTGTACGCGAAATACATAAAGGACGGAGTAAAGATCGCATTCGACGCGCAGGGCGGCTCCGCGGTCGATTCCGTCGTGTTGGAGAGGGGATCGAGCATAGGCGAACTGCCCACGCCGTCCCGCAACGGCTACGTGTTCGACGGCTGGTACACCGATCCCGCCTGCACGCAGTTTTTCTCGGCGGACACGGCGGTGACGGGAGATATAACGCTTTACGCCGCATGGGGAGGCGAATCTTCCGACCTCGGGCTGTTCCGCTTCGTGACCGCGGACGACGGATATAAAGTCGCGCTCGCCGATACCGTTAACAAGGCGAGCGTTACCGAGCTTGTCGTGCCGACCACATACAACGGACTGCCGGTCGTGGGCGTGCAGGAATACGGATTCGAAGATTGCGTGAATCTCGTTTCGGTTGTTCTTCCGCGCACTACGAGCATCATATCTTACCATGCGTTCGAGAACTGTACTTCGCTGCGCACGGTGACGGTTGGCGGAACTTCGCTGCGCGAGATAGGTTTCGGCGTGTTTGAGGGCTGTTCCGCGCTGGAAGAGGTCGAGATAGACGAATCGGCGCGCATAAATTGGGTATACGGAAACGTATTCTGCGATTCGCCGGCGATGACGGAGCAGCTCGAACAGAGCGACGGACTGTATTATTGGCGCGATATATTGATGGGGGATAACGCGGTCGTGACTTCTCCCGATCTCGCAGCCGCGGACGGAACGCTGACCTCGGTTTCGGTAAGAGCGGGGACGCGGGTCATCGCGGCGCTCGCGCTCGAAAACCAGACGATGAGCGGGTTTGCCGTTCCCGAGGGCGTGGAATATATAGGATATATGGGGCTGCCCGACGTAAAGACGCTGTCGCTGCCGTCTACGCTGCGGCGCGTGAACGAGAGTTCGAGTTCCATGTCTACGTTCGCATACGGCATCGAAAATATCAGCGTTGCGGACGGCAACAGATATTACGGAGTAGAAGACGGCTGTCTGGTCATGTACGACGGGATGAAAGTCATCGCTTCCGAACTGGGCGCCACTTCGCTTCCCGACGGATACGAGATCGTCGGGGCGTACGCGTTCTCGCACAAGGCGATAGACGCGCTGACGATACCGTCGTCCTATTACGAGATAATGGCGCGCGCGTTCGAGGCGGGCGAATTCACCTCGGTGGTCATACCCGACAGCGTGGGAATATTGTCGTCCTCCGCTTTCAACAGGTGCGACGCGATAAGCGAACTCAGTATCGGCGCGCGTATCTCCGCCGCCGACGCACGCGGGCTTTTCTCGGAGATGCGTACGGAATCGCTTTCCACCGTATCGGTGAGCGAAAACAACGTCCAGATGCACTCCGAGAGCAACGTCGTATACGATTCTTCCGACGGGTCGGTCATATTTGCGCCCGAAAAGCTCTCGGGCGACGTCGTGATACCCGAAGGGATAGAAACGCTGCCGTACGATTTCTTTACGAGCCGCGATACGAAGAGCGTTACTTCGTTCGGCTTCCCCGACAGTCTTGTCGAATATCCCGATCTGCCCTGGAGCACGGGCGCGCAGAATATCCGTATCGGCGCGGGCGCGGGACAGACTCCGCGCAGCGACGGCGGCGCAACGTGGGAAGATTGGCTTGACGGCAAAAACAAGATAACCGTAGAGGTCGCCGCGGGCAACGCGTATCTTTCGTCCGACGAAAACGGCGTGTACACCGCGGACGGTAAATACATAATCATGCTGCGCAATAAGGACGGGCTCTGGACGATCTCCGACGGAGTCGTAGGCGTGAGGTCGGGATCGTACGCTTTCGGACCCGACATCCTGCATATAGGCGCGGATTTCGGCGCGATGGACGAACTGGACATCGACGCGTCCTTCCTCACGCAGGTCACGGTGTCTGCGGACAACCCGTATTATTCCGAAAAAGACGGTATAATCTACACCGCGGACCGCACCGGATTCGTTCTTATACCGATCGGACTGGAGCGCGACACGGTGGAGCTTCCCAAGGAACTGACGTCGATCCCCGACAACGCTTTCCGTATAGGAGGCGTCGGCGGCGTTGTCGGTCCGTATTACGGCAATCCCGAATATGCGGGCATGGGCATATATTCGCCGAAGATAGGGACTCTGACCGTCGAGGAGGGCTCGCAGCTCGTTTCGATAGGCGCGTACGCGTTTACCTGCAGCGGCAATCCCGAATACGAATGGATGCTGTACGGTATGGCGGAGATAGGCACGATCGATCTGTCTGCGGCGACGAAATTGCAGTCGGTGGGAGAATACGCGTTCGCGCTCTCGCCCG
Source organism: Candidatus Ornithoclostridium excrementipullorum (assembly GCA_018716085.1). Classification (GTDB taxonomy): domain Bacteria; phylum Bacillota; class Clostridia; order Christensenellales; family UBA3700; genus Ornithoclostridium; species Ornithoclostridium excrementipullorum. Next base: position 44,620 of record DVKK01000045.1, read on the forward strand.
AACTTACGACCGTCGTGGTTCCGTCGGGAACTGTGGGAGTCGGCGCCTTTTTCCGTTGCGGAAAACTGACTTCGGTATCGCTCGGCGACGGAGTCACGGAGATAGGCTCGCGCGCTTTCTATCAGGACGCGCTTCTCTCCGATATCACGATGCCCGACGGCATGGAAAATATAGGCACGTATGCGTTCTACGGCTGCAACGCGCTGTATGAAGACGGACTGTTGGTGATAGGCGACGTGCTGTGGGCTGCCAATTCGTCCGACCTGTCGGGTAAGTCCGTAACGATCCCCTCCGGGGTCACCCGTATCGCCGACGGCGTATTCGCTCAGATGTATCTGATAGAGGAGATATACATACACGGCGGAGTGACCGAGATGGGATCGGGCGTCGTGACCAACGATACCGTCCTTGTGATCGTCGAAGCGGCGTCCAAGCCCGAAGGCTGGGCGGACGACTGGATCGGCGAAGGCGTGCCCGTCATATGGGACTGCCTCAACAACGAGGTCGACACCAACGGCGATATCCGCACCGTATTGGACGGTACGGCTTATACGCTGCATACCTCCGACGGCACCGCGTCGGTCACGGGCGCGGAAGAGGGGATAAGCGAAGTCGCGATCCCGTCGTCCGTTACTTACGGGGAGAAAAATTATACCGTCGTAAACATAGCGGAGGGCGCGTTCGAAGACAATACCGACGTAACTTCGCTGACCGTCGGAGAAGGCGTTAGAAGGATAGAGGCCAATGCGTTCGACGGAGCGGCTTCGCTTGCCGAAGTCACTCTGCCGTCCTCGATCGAATATATAGGGAGCTTCGCTTTCAGCGGTACGGCTTTGACGCGGACGACCGTTTATGCCGGCGTCGAATACGGCGGCGGCGCGTACAGCGGCGTGACGACGCTGACGGAGGTTACCGTGGAAGACGGCGTGACGGCGATACCGAGCGCGATGTTCAGGGGCTGTACTTCGCTGACGGCGATAGCCTTGCCCGCAGGACTGACGGGAATAGGGGGCAGCGCGTTTGCCGAATCCGGCTTACAGAGCGTGAAGATACCCTCCGCCGTTGAATATATCGACGACGGTGCGTTCCGCGATTCCGCGCTCGCCTCGATCGATCTGACGGAAGCCTCGGCGCTCGCCTCCGTAGGCGATTACGCCTTCGAAGATACGCAGCTTTCGTCCGTAACCGTACCCGTCGCGGTCGAGTACGGCAGAAACGCCTTCGATACCGCAACGCTCAAATCTCTCACGATCGAAGTTTCGGGAGAGATATCGGTGCTTCCGACAGGCAGTAAGGCGAAACTCGAAACGCTTACGTTCACGGGCGGCGCTCCGACGACTATCGCCGACTTCAAAGCAAGCGAAAAATTCATCTTGAATTCCGCGGATACGTTCACGGTCGTATTCAATCCGGGCATGACGTATATAGGCGACAATGCGTTCAGAGAAATAGAGGGACTGTCGGTCGCGTTCAACGACGGCCTGACCGAGATAGGCGTAAACGCGTTTACGGACAGCGTGTTCGCTTCGGCGTTCGAACTGCCGGATTCTCTGGTGACCGTGGGATCGGGCGCATTCATGGACGCTGTCATACCGGGAGAACTTACCTTGCCCGACAACTTGGAAACGGCGGATAATTCCGCTTTCAGCAGAGCGCAGATACAGTCCCTTACCGTCAACGGCAATATCTCTTATATCGGCAGCAGTGCTTTCGGATTAAAGAGCGGTTCGCAGACGGTATTGCCCGAGGCTCTGCCTTATCTGACCTATTTGGGGCAGAGCGCGTTCGGTTCGGGCGACGTAGTGTGGCCGCAGAGACTCACTCTCGGCAGCGCCGACCTCGGCGTGGAGCTGACGGGGCTTGCAAACGGCATCGGCCCCGAGGAACTCGTGGCGTACGTATCGAAGGTCGGAGATAACGCCGTGGACAGCGTCGTCACAGAGAAAGTGACTTTCATAGGCGTCGGAGAAAACGTGACGGTGGGCGACAACGCTCTGTCTTTCATGGACGCTCTGACCTCCGTGAGGTTCGAAAACATCGATTCGTTCGGCACGTATATTTTCAGATACGACGACGCTTTGACCGATATCACGATAGGGGCGGGCGTCACGGAGATATCCGACGGAATGTTCCGCTCTCTGCCGTCTTCCAACGTGAATATAGTCATCGAGGGCGGCGACCTGGAGAGGATCGGCAGCTACGCGTTCTATCAGACGAATATAACGTCGTTCACGATCACGGAAAAGGTGAAGGAGATAGGGAAGTGGGCGTTTGCCGAAACGAAGTCGCTCGGGACGGTCGTCAACAACAGCAAAGTGCTGACCGACATCGGCGATCAGGCGTTCTACCGTAGCGTATTTACGTCGTTCGATCTCGGTTCCGCCATAGAGAATATAGGCGCGTATGCTTTTGCCCAAGTAGCCAATCTCGTTTCCGTGACCAACGGTTCGGATACGTTGCGGTCGATCGGAAAGTACGCTTTCTCAAATACGGCGCTGACCGCGTTCGGCTTCAACGAGGGCTTGCAGACCGTGGGCGATTTCGCATTCTACAATTCCGATCTCGCGAGCGCGGCTCTGCCGTCATCGCTGTCGACGGTCGGCTCCGGCATATTCTACGGCTGCGCGACGGACATCACCGTACCGTTCGCCGAAGACGCGCTGCCCGCAGGGTGGTCGTCGTCGTGGAACAATAAGAATACGGGCACGGTGACTTATACTCCCGCTTCGTAAGGCTTTCTCTCTGCATGGCGCGCGGCGGCAGAGCGCGGTCGCTCTCCGCCGCCGCTTTTGCAAAAAACTGTTTACCTTTTGCTCGGAATATGATAAAATATCCGATATGAGCGCGGTGATATGGATCATAATCAATGCGGCGGCTTTCGTGATATACGCGGGAGCGGGGATACATCTGCTTGCGAGGATCAACGATCTGCCCACGATGGACGTTCTTCGCGCCTGTCCCGATTCCGACAAGACGGACGTCGCGCCCGTGCGCAGATTCCGCAAAGCGGCGGGGATCGCTTCCGTTTCGGCGGCTGCGGTGCTGTTCGTCGCGCTTCCCGCGGCTCTGTGGGCGGCGAACGTGCCCAATGCGTCCATAGTAGCGGCAGCGTGTATTTGCGCCGCGGCGGGCGCGGTGTTGTTTTTTGCGGCGGAGAAGATATACTACGCCCATATCGCGCAGAAAAGACGGGAGAGTTCCGAAAGATGAAATACGCTCTGACAAAATATCAGAAAGGTCTGTGCATCGCCTCGGCGGCGGTCTTTGTCGTCTGGACGGTCGTCACCGTAATAATGAACGCTCTTGCGGATATAGGCGACAAGTGGCCGTGGGTATACGGGGAGAGCATCGTGTTCACGGCTGTTCTGTGCGCGGTCATACTGCATCCCGCCTGCGCGGATCACAAATCTTTTTCGGAACGGATCGAGCGCGAATATATCGGTCTCAGACGCGATCTGTGCTGCCGTATGCTCCTGATCGAGAACGTTTGCAGTTTTGCGATGGCGCTCTGTCATATGACGGGTCTGACCGACGCGGGCACGGTGATCGCCAAAGTCGGCGTCATCAACTTGTTCGGCTTGATCATGATGGCGGCGATTGCGCTGTGCGTGGTCGTCTTTGCGGTCAAAGCGAAGGAGTTGAAATACCGCGACAGTACGGGTGACGGCGGAGAAGAAAAGTAAATTGAGCAAAATCGCGCAAAACTCTTGACAAAGCCGCGCTTTTGTATTATCATTATTCTCGCTTAACGGATAGATGCCTTTATAGCTCAGTCGGTAGAGCATGCGGCTGTTAACCGCAGGGTCGTCTGTTCGAGCCAGACAGGGGGAGCCAAAAAAGCCTTCATCCGTATGGATGAAGGCTTTTTTTCATCTTAAATTTCGGGAAGGAGCGCGCAGAAGATGACCAAAACAGTTCTGTTGGGGACGACGAATCCCGCTAAAATCAAGCGGTTCGAGGAGCTGCTGCGCGGCTATGCGGTTCAGTTTTATACCCTCAGTGATCTGCATATCGAAAAGGAACCGCGGGAGACAGGGACCAC
>DVKK01000046.1 GCA_018716085.1 Candidatus Ornithoclostridium excrementipullorum
GGAGATAAAAGCAGAGAGCCGAAAGAGTGCGAGAAAAAAACAAGGCCGAAAGGGTCTTGCTTTTTCACGCCTCAAAGGGCGAATCTGCGTTGGTCGGAGTGACTAGATTCGAACTAGCGGCCTCTTGAACCCCATTCAAGCGCGCTACCAAACTGCGCCACACCCCGATGTGCATATCAAATAATCGCACAAACGGCGCCGTTTGTCAAGTGTTTTGACGTAAAAATTAACGGCGCTCGTTGTGTCGAAGCGGCAGGTCAGTTTTCCTCGCCTGCGAGCGAGTCCACAAACTGTCTTGCGGTCCTGCCGGATTTGCCCGATCCGCGCATCTGCCATTGCAGAGCTCTGCGGCAGAGTTCGTCGTCCGACATGGCTATACCGTCGCGGGCGGCGAGCTCGCGTACTATGTTCAGATATTCCTCCTGTCCGGGAGAGGGGTAGAAGATCGTCAGACCGAAGCGCGCGACCAGCGACAGCTTTTCGGCGAGGGTATCGGAGCGATGCACTTCGTCGCTGTCGGTGCGCATATCGTTGCGGTCGGAGAAGGTTTCTTTGATCAGGTGGCGGCGGTTGGACGTAGCGTAGATGAGTACGTTGGACGGTCTGCACTCGATGCCGCCTTCTATTATCGCTTTGAAGTATTTGTATTCTATCTCGAATTCCTCGAAAGAAAGGTCATCGAGATAAATTATGAATCGGTAATTGCGATCCTTTATCGCGGCGATGAGCGCGCTTATCGAAGTAAACTGATGTTTGAATACCTCTATAACGCGCAGACCTCGGTCGGCGTATTCGCACATGAGAGCTTTTATGCTGGACGATTTGCCGGTACCTCCGTCGCCGTAAAGCAGCACGTTGTTGGCGCTTCTGCCTTCGAGAAAAGCCAGAGTGTTGTCGAGAAGCTGTTGTTTTTGCGATTCGTAGCCGACCAGATCGCTCAATTTTTTGGTCTCCGTGTCGGTTATATGCTGCATTTCTATCTCGGTGCTGCCTGAGCGACTGGTCAGACGAAACGCGCGGTAAAGAGCGTATTCGCCCACGCCGTGTCTGCGGTACCAGTCGGCGACGGCGTCAAGCACCGCTCTTGCTCCCGCGGATCTTGCCGCATCCATAGCCGCGGCAAGTTCGGATATCTTTGCGCCCGCTTCCGCACGGGAACGCCTGCCCGAATATACGCAGGAATAATCTTTCACCGTTTCGGCGAACTTCCCGAAAAAGCGGCTTATGTCCGCGTCGAACAGCGCGATGACGGCGTCCATGTCCGATACGGCGATCTCGCATATGCTTCCCGTAGGCATTCCGCGTCTTTCGCAAGCCAGAGAAAAAGCGTTTTCGTCCGTGGCTACGAGATAGGCGATATATGCATGCCATATATTTCCGCTCAAACCGTACTCGGCGGCAAAATCGAGCAGTTCTCCCGCCGCAGGGCGGGCATTGTCTTCGTTTTCGGCGATCTTCGCCGCGATCCCTCTCAGAGGATCGTACAGTACGCAGTCTGCACACAGTTCTTTCAGCATATCGGCCTCCGTGACACCATTATAGCACTTTGCGGCAAAGGGACAAACGGTTTTGATGTCATTTGTCACGCGCCGAGATATTTGCGCTTTCGAAAATACGGGCTGCCTTGCGATAAATATCGTATACGGGCGTTGTAACTATTGACATTACATTGCGCGCGGGATATAATGATACGAAAGGAGTAAGCATATGAAGATCACGTCGAGATTTACGGTAGCGGTGCATACATTGCTCGTCATATACTTTTTCGGGGACAAGACGCGTACGACTTCGGAGTTTATCGCCGAGAGCGTAAACGTGAATCCCGTCGTCATAAGGCGTACGCTTCTGTCGCTCAAATCCGCAGGCATGATAGAAGTCAAGGCGGGCTGCGGCGGAGCGAGGATAGTCAAGGATCTCAAAGACATCACCCTTTACGACGTATATACTGCCGTGGACAGTGTGGACGGGGACCTTTTCCATTTCCACGAAGATCCCAATCCCGCCTGTCCCGTGGGAAAAAACATCCACGCCGTGTTGGACGACAAACTTTTCGCCGCCCAAAGAGCAATGGAGAACGAGCTGAGAAAGGTTTCGCTTGCCGATCTTGCCCGCGATCTGGACGTAAAAACTTTTGCCTGTAAGTAATCCGTAATGCCAAGGCGCATTATTATCATGCGCCGTTTTCTTATATGCGACAGGTCGTATAAAGCCCGCCGATAAGGCGGGTTTTTTCCTTACGAAAAATTTTTCGGAAATTTTTGTTGTAACTATTTACATTACATCTAAGCCGTGATATACTGTTGTTGTAATCGAAAGGGTTACAACAAATAAAAACGACATACGGAGGTATAAACAATGTCGACCAATATCGAAAAGGCCGAGGAACTTATCGGCTGCTTTGCGAGCGGCGATACCGCAAAGGCGAAGTCTTTGCTCAAAGACGATTATATCCAGCATGATCTCGCGTACGGCACGGGAGCGGAAGCGTTCTGCGGATCGGTAGCTTATCTGGGCGCCGCTCCGATAAAAACTACTGTGCGCACGGTTCGCGCGTTCGAGGACGGCGACAATGTCTTTCTGCACAATGTGTATAACTTCGCGGGAGCGGGCGAACAGGTCGCTTTCGACATATTCCGTTTCGAAGACGGACTGATAGCCGAGCATTGGGACAATCTTGCCGACAAGGCGGCGTCCAATCCGTCCGGAAGAACGCAGACCGACGGTCCGACCGAGGCGACCGATGCGGACAAGACCGAGATAAACCGCAAACTCGTTGCAGATTTTCTCGTGGACGTAATGCAGGGCAAGCGCCCCGAGAAGACTCCCGAATACTTTGACGGAGATAAGTATATCCAACATAATACCGGGATAGCGGACGGGCTGTCGGGCCTCGGCGCGGCTCTTGAAGCGCTCGGCAAAGCGGGCGTCGCCATGATATACGACAAGACGCACATGATCCTTGCGCAAGGCGACATGGTGCTTGCGGTATCCGAGGGCTCTTTCGGAGGAAAACCGACTTCGTATTACGATCTCTGGCGTGTGGAGAACGGAAAGATCGCCGAGCATTGGGACGTCATGGAAACGATAGCGGACGAATCCGACCGCAAAAACGCCAACGGAAAATTCTGACGGCAAGGACGGCGCGGGCGGCGATCCCGCCCGCGTCTTAGTAAAAGAGGATGACGATATATGAGCGAAGCGGAAGAGTTCCTGAGAAGAAATCCCACGCAGTACTGCGCCACGATCGGCAAAGACGGCAGACAAGACGGTCTCGCGCATGACGATATGTCTTACAGGCGGGGATGAGCTTTTCGAACAGGTCAAGAAACAGCTCAATCGGAACGTCAACGTGATCAAACTCGTCGATTTGACCGACTCGCTGACGGCGGAAAAAGAATTGGCTTTTCTGAAAATAGCCCGGAGCAGTATAAACGCCGTCATGCCTCTGGCAGATGATTACGGGCTGCGGGTTCTTCAACGCGATGGGGAAAGCGTTTTGCTTCAAAGCGTCAATCCGCAGTCCGTCAACGATGCTCTGACGGAGGCGCTTACAAAAAAGGATATACCGTTCGAGATCGTTCGTGGAGGGAGTGTAGCGATATAGATCGCGGAACTTTTACCGAATGTCAGAGCTCGGGATGACTGTATCCGGGGCGGACGGCCCGCATTTTCGTACGGACGTAACGGCGCTTTTGCGAAAAAATGTATTGACAGCAAGGATATGCGGTGATACAATATTTTTGAAACGATTATACTTTTTCTCGTGACATCGGAGCGGACAGACAGAACGGAGGAAGAATGGCGGTTACGATCAAAGACCTTGCCAGAGAGACGGGACTTACCGCGGCGACGATAAGCGCTTATTTCAACGGAGCCAACGTACGTCCTTACAACAAAGAAAAGATAGAGCGCGCCATAGACAGGCTGGGGTACGTCCGCAACGACTACGCGCGCGGACTGCGTACGCACAGGTCTATGACGATAGGAGTGCTTATACCCGAGTTGTCCAACCTGTTCTCCACGACGATAGTTTCGGAGATGGAAGAGGATCTGCGCAAAAAGGGATACGGTATCATAGTCTGCGACTGCCGTTCGGACGCGGCGAGGGAAAAAGAGTCGGTGCGGTTTCTGATGTCCAAGATGGCGGACGGCCTCATAGTGATACCCGTTTCCTCGGACGGAAGCGCGTTTACCGAACTGGCGGCGAGCGGCACTCCCGTCGTTGCGATAGACAGGATCACCGACAGCAAGAACATCTCGCATATCGTGATCAACAACAGGGAAGCGAGCAAAGAAGCGGTCGCGTCCATGATAAACGAAGGGTGTAAAAGCATCGCCATAGTCTGCGGCGAGACGGACGTCTATACGGCGGCGGAACGCTTTGCGGGTTATGCGGAGGCGATGGAAGAAGCGGGACTGGGCGAAAAGATCGTCGCGGAAGTCGGGCATTTCAGCATCGACGGCGGCTATCGCGCGACTAAAAAGCTTATCGGGGAGAATCCCGATACCGACGGGCTTTTCGTGACGAATTACGAGATGACGGTAGGCGCGATAATCGCGCTCAAAGAGCTCGGCAAAGAGGTCGGAGGGGATATCGCGATCATGGGATTCGACAACGTGGAGATCCTCAAAGCGGTCTATCCCGGCATCAAAACGGTCAGTCAGCCGATATCGGAGATAGGCAGGACCGCGGCGGAAACTCTGCTCGCGGCGATAGAAGGCGCTCCCGTTTCCGACAAGGTGCTGAAAGCAAAAATGGATTGAACTCGAGTATTGCTCGGCGGGAGCTATCCCCCGGGCAAAAAAACAAACAAAAAGTCGAAACGATTAAAATTTCGACGGATACAGACAGGGAGATACGGGAGTGGCAGAAGTTTTTCCGAAGATAGGGATGGGTACGTTCGGCTCGGACAGATATGACGGGGCGACGGTTTCCGCGGCGGTGGCGGAGGCGCTGCGCGCGGGATACAGGCTGTTCGACTGCGCGTCAGTGTACGGCAACGAAAAAGAGATAGGCGACGTGTTTGCTTCGGCGTTCGCAGACGGTATCGTCCGAAGGGAAGACGTGACGGTCATGTCCAAAGTGTGGAACGACTGCCACGGAGAGGGCAGGATCGCGGAGAGCTGTAAGCAAAGTCTGTCCGATCTGGGATTGGAATATCTCGACGTATATTTCATGCATTGGCCCTTTCCCAATTATCATGCGCGCGGATGCGGCGGCGACAGCCGCAATCCCGACAGCAGACCTTTTTTCGCGGAAGAATTCTCTAAGGCATGGAGGCAGATGGAAGAGCTGAAACGCGGCGGATCCGATCCGGACGTATCCGAAGATCCGGAGGACGCGTCCGTAAAAGAAGAAGATACGAAAAGCCGCGACTGCGGCGGCGAAGAGGGAGGCGGCGATGACGGTCCTGCATGAGAAATACAGCGCAATGACCGAAGCTGCCGAGGCCGCCCGCGAAGACGGGGCGGTAGGTATAAGAGCGAAAATATGGATTGGGAGGATACGAATATCATGACCGTGATGCGATCGGAAAGACCTGCAAGACGATGGAAAGAAGCATTCCCCGTCGGCAACGGCAAGACCGCCGTTATGGTATACGGCGGGATACGAAGAGAAAGGCTTGACTTCAACGACGCGACCCTTTGGTCCGGATACCCGAAAAATCACGACGATCCCGCGGCAAAAGAGGCGTTGGGGCGCGCGCGGAAAGCGGTCCTCGACGGCAGATACGCCGAAGCGGAAGGTATCGTGCGTCGGGATATGGACGGAGATTATTCGGAAGCGTATATGCCCTTGGGTACGGTGTACGTGACCGTAAAAGGCGAAACCGGCGGAGAGTACGGCAGATATCTCGATCTTTCCTCGGGCGTTCTGACGGTACGGAGCGGGAAGATAGAGAGGAAGATATTCGTTTCCGAGGCGGGGAACGCCGCGGTCTGTTCTTTCGAAAGCGACGCCCCCTTCGGAATAAGTTTACGCGCGCGCACGCCCCACAAAGGAGGAACGCGCCGTATCGGGGACCTGTTCGTTCTGCAAGGCAACGCTCCCGACAGGGCTTTGCCCAACTATCTGCGTACGGCGATGTTCCCGATAAGCTACCGCGAGGGCAAAGCCGCGGCGTTCTGTCTTGCGGTGCGCGCCGAGAGCGACGGCAGAGTGAACGTCACTAGCGGAGGTATGACCGTAAAGGGCGCAAAGTACGTACGTCTTTATATGCGCACGGACACGGGCTTTAAGGGATACGACGAAATGCCCGAAAACTCAGCCGACGAGGTATCGCGCCGCTGCGCCGATTCGCTTGCCGGGGAGAAGTTCGATATAACGAAACTGGAAGCGGAACATAAGGCGGCTTTCTCGGAGAGAACTGGCAGGCAGAGGGCGGAATTCGCCGAAGTGACCGACAGTACGGAAACGCTGTACGCGAGGGCGCGCGCGGGTAAAGCCGACGCGCAGACGGTGCAGCTGCTCTACGATCTCGGCAAGTATATGATCGTCTGCGGAAGCGCGGACGGGCAGCCTCTCAACTTGCAGGGACAGTGGAACAAAAGCCGTCGTCCTCCGTGGAGCAGCAACCTCACTACGAATATCAATTTCGAGATGAACTACTGGGCGGCAAGCGCCTGCGGACTGAACGAAAGCCTCGTCGCGTTCCGCAAAGCCGCGGCAGAGATAGCCGAGCGCGGCGCGAAGACCGCAAAGACCAACTTCGGCATGAGCGGGTTTTGTTGCAATCACAACGTGGATATATGGCGCAACACTTCGCCCGTCAAGGGAGATCCGCAGTATATGTATTCGCCGCTCTGCGGCGCGTGGATAGCGTGCGAGGTCTACCGTCACGGAAAGACTTCGGGCGAAGGCTACGGAGCCGACGTCGTGGCAGAAGCGGCGCGGTTCTGTCTTGACTATCTTATCGAAAAAGACGGAAGGCTCACCGTCGCGCCGTCCGTATCGCCCGAAACCAAATTCGTCTGCGAGGGAGGTCAAAGCGCGGTCGGAGAAGGTTCGGCGTTCGAACTATCGGTGATCGCGCAGACGCTTGCCTACTGTGCCGAGAGCGCCGCGGACGAAGACCTGCGCGCAAGGGCGAAGGACGCTCTCGCAAGGCTTGCGCCTCTCGGGACGAGCGCGATCGGACTTGCGGAATGGCAAGGCGGACGCGATTCCGCCGAAAAGGGGCACAGGCACTTTTCGCCGCTTTTCGGAGTTTATCCGGGACGGATCGTGACGCGGGGCAGCGCCGAATTTTCCGCGGCGGAAAAGCTGTTCGGATACAGACTGGCGAATTCCACGCCCGGGATAGGGTGGAGCGCCGCGTGGGCTATGTGTCTTGCGGCCAGATTCGGAGATCCCGCCGCGGCGCAAAGGGCTTTTTACGGATTTACTTCGCGGTCTGTCCTGCCCAATTTCTTCGGGTTCCATCCGCCGTGTTATTTTCAGATAGACGGCAACCTGGGCTTTGTCGCGGGTATAAACGAAACTCTCGTCACAAACGACGACGGCGTGCTCACGTTCCTGCCGGCGCTGCTTTCCGTTCTTCCTTCGGGAAGGGTGCGCGGGCTGATGTCGGACGGAGCCGCGCTGGCGTTCGAGTGGAAAGACGGAAAGATAGTGTACGCGAGATCCGAAAGGACGGTATCGGCGCGCCGCGACAATATAGCCGAAGACGCGGTGTTGGAAAATATAGAGTTGGAGTGACGATGAAGACGTTTTACGCAAAGGATTTCGGAGTGCTTCCGGGTAAGGACGCGGCAGAGGGACTTGCCGCGGTCTTCGACCGAATGGCGGAAGAGGACGGAGAGAAAGAGCTGATATTCGACCGCGGAACATATTTCGTAAACGCGGACGCATTGCGTACCGAAAAGCTCTATATCACCAACACCGTCGGCGACAACGAGTGGAAGAGCGGCGAAGAGCCGCATCTCAACCGCGCGGGAATGAGGCTGAAAGGCATTAGGGATCTTACGGTAGAGGGGCGCGGCGCCGTGTTCGTTTTGCTCGGACAGGCGTGCAACGCCGTGCTGACGGATTGCGAGAGAGTGACCATCAGGGATGTCGTTTTCGACAGCGACAATCCCGATATGCACGAGCTCAGAGTGGTCGGGAAGGGACTCTTTCACATCGATTTCGAGGCGGACGGAAACAGCGCCGTCGAAAAGCGCGGCAATAAATGCTTTTTCGTCGGAAAGGACTACGCCGTCCCCGTGACCGAAGGCAGACCCGCAGGCTGGATAGGCAAAATATCCGTCGGAGAAGAAAATTCCGTAAAACGCGTCAACCATCCTCTTACGGGGGCGCTGTCGGTCAGACTTGTCGGGAAGAGAACTTTGCGCGCGTATTATCCGCTTGCGCCGCTGTATCGGATCGGCGACGTATTCTGCCTGTTCGACGTTCGGCGCAAATACAACGGGATCGTTGCGGACAACTGTTTCGGCGTGACGTTGGACGGAGTGACGCAGCGTTTCAACTACGGACTGGCGCTGGTATGCCAGCGCAGCGGGGATATCGTCGTGGAAAACTGCGTATTCGCACCCGACGGAGCGAGCGGCAGACATATGGCGTCCGTGGCGGATTTCGTCCAGATATGTATGTGCAGAGGCAAGGTGAGCATACGGAACAACGTGTTCGAAGGATCGGGCGACGATTGTCTTAACGTACACGGCATACATTTCGGAATAAGGGCGGCGGACGGCAACAGGGCGGAATTGGTTTTCGGGCACCGTCAGACTCACGGGTTCGATCCCTTCCGCGAGGGCGATAAACTCAGGATAATAGACAAAGATACGCTTTTGCCTTGCGCGGAGGCGGTCGTGAAGGGATCCTCTCTTGCGGACGAAAACACGCTGATCCTGACTTTGGACAGACCCGCGGACGGTTTCGTCGGCAAAGCGGCGGAGAATGCGTCCGCCTGTCCCGACGTCGATTTTGTCGGCAATACGCTGGATCGGGTCATCACGCGCGGAGTTCTCGTCACGACTTCGGGAAAAGTGCGCGTAGAGCGCAACGATTTCAGGCATACGTCGATGCACGCGGTGCTGATCTCGGACGACGCGAGATCGTGGTACGAGAGCGGCTTCGTGAGGGACGTCGGGATAAGAGGCAACCGATTCGGGGCGTGCAGGGGCTATACGCTCATCGTTAAGCCCGAAAACCGTCGCTACGGCGGAGCGGTACACAGAAACGTCACGTTCGAAGACAACACGATAGACAGCCGCGGACAGGGAGGTTTCTATTTCAAGGACTGCGAGGACGTCTCGGTGACTGACAACAGGATAAAAGGCTCGGTGAAAAAGACGAAGACGTTGCGCTGCGACCCGCAGTTCCGTAACAACACGAAGGTGAAAGAATGAGCGAGAAAACGAAAAAGGGATCGAGCCGAAGGGCGAAGACGGCGATCGCGAAAGCGCCTCCGAATATGCCGAGAAATGCGCGGCGAGCGACGCTACGGATACGCGCGAGCTGAATGCGTTGGGGCGTATCTGCCTCGATTCGGGCGACAGGGAAAAGGCGGAAAAAATATTCGGATACGTGCTAAAACGCGATCCGTTGAACGCGGAAGCGGCGTACGCGCTCGGCAGGTACGGGATCATGAGCGGGATATCGACGGCAGAGGCGCGCATAGCCGCGGACTGGCTCATGACGGAGGGCAGGTATTCCTATGCCTTCGGCTTTTTGAGCAAGTATACGGAAATATCGGGCAAGACGGACTGTATGACGGAGCTGTATCTCGCCTACGCCGCAAAAATGAGCGGGGACAGTTATGCCGACCGTATCGCGTCCGCGGAAAAAGCGCTTGACGCGTCGGCACCCGCGTTTGCGCGAACGCTGCGGGACAGAGAGGTGCTGCGAGCTCTCGGGGACGAAAACAGCTTTGTCGTACCGTATCAGAGAGGCAATCTCGAATACGACGCGGGCAATGCCGACGTCGCGGAAGAGCAATGGCGCAAAGCGGCCGCCGCCGCGCCCGAAAGATACGAGGCGTATCGCAATCTCGCGCTTTGCAGTTTCAACAAAAAACACGACCCCGGATCGGCTCTCGGATATATGGAAAAGGCTTTCGGACTGTCCTCGGGAGACCCGAGAGTTTTGTCCGAACTGTGCGGACTGTACCGCGCCGTAGGAAAGGACAGCGCTTTTATCCGCGCTCTTCTGGAGAAATATCCGCGCTCCGTGCTCGAAAGGGACGATCTGTATGCCGAATACTGTTCCGTGCTTGCGGATACGGGCGAAGTCGGCAGGTCTTATGAACTGCTGACGTCGCGCAAATTTCATCCGTGGGAGGGAGGCGAAGGCAAGGTCACGGGGCTCTATAAGCGCGTAAACGTCGCGCTTGCCGCCCGGTGCGCCGCCAACGGCGATCTCATCGGAGCGACGGAACGTCCGCGCGCGTGCCTTACGTTCCCGAGAAATCTCGGAGAGGGAAAGCTCGCGCTCGATCTCGACAACGACGTGCATTATCTTATGGGCACGTATTACGAAAAACTCGGCAGGGGCGAAGAAGCGCGCACGAGCTTCGAGGCGGCGACGCGCGGGGATCTGCGCGTTGCGGATATGAATTATTACAACGACAATCCCGTCGAATACGTATTCTATGCCGCGCTCGCTTTCGGAAAACTCGGAAACCGTGACAAAGAAAAGAAGATAAAAGACTCTCTGCTGCGTTACTGCGCCGAACACGCCGACGACAGGGCGGAGATAGATTATTTCGCGGTGTCGCTCCCCGATATGCTCGTATGGGACCAGGTCATCGCCGCCAAGAACCGCGCGTTCACCGATAAGGTAAAGGCGCTCGCCGCCGCATTGGAGGAGGATCTATGTTCGAGAGCTGATAGGAGGCACCGTGATAAAGATAGGCGCGGATCAGAGCGTGTCGATAGAGCACAAATACGTCACGCCGTGACGCGCGTACGCATATCGCACTCTTCCGACAAGGCGACGGAGAGAAATCCGTCGCCTTGACTCCGTTGAAGAACGATCGCGCGGACAAACCGCGCTTTGTCTTACAGACGGATGACAGACAGCGGCTCGCGCCTTTTGCGTAAAGCGCAACTTAGACGCAAACCGCCGTCTTTTCGAAAAGACGGGCAAACAGCTCAAAAATACCTTGAATATGGCTTGACAATCGCCGACCTTATATGATATAGTATCAAAGCTGTACGGAGGCATAGCCCAGTTGGTTAGAGCGCTACGTTGACATC
>DVKK01000047.1 GCA_018716085.1 Candidatus Ornithoclostridium excrementipullorum
GGCATATTAAAAACATCTTGGAAAGAACTGGAGAATATGGATATTCCTGAATTGTCGAAAGAGGGAAGAGAGGTGCAAGAGGAATCAAATCGTGGTCTAAAAGGAACAACAATAGGCGAAATTTTGGCAGCACGAGGGATATTACTTGAACCTGACCAAGCGAAATAGATTTTATTTTGGATAAACAGCTAGTAAGAAAGAAAAACATCTAAACAATATTAAAGTTTGCTTTTCTTTTAGAGACTATAATTGAAAATTTTAAGGTAGTTGTCGTTTTGATTTAAACCACAAAATTTATTTAATTGGCACTGTGGCGTGTGCTTGTCTATGACAAGTGCGGCTCGCTTCGCTCGCCGCAGCCAAGCACACGTCTGCGCCACAAGCGGCGCAACAAAAGAAAGGCGCGGCGGAGCGGAGCCGCCCCGGCTTGACCGCCTAAGGATCGGCTGCCGCATGCCGCCTTGCAGACTTTATTATTCTGTTGCTTGTCGCGTTAGAGGCAGATGCATAGCGTGATTTGTTTGACTGTCGGCAGAGGCTTAAAAGCGTGCCGATTTTTGTTATTTGGCGATTAGACGTGTGCTTGATCTTGATACAAGTAGCTAAATTTTTCAAGAGGATCACTTTTTTGGTTTGACGTTGTAAAAATTTTTATGCGTTTTTCGGAAATGGGGCAAGAATCCTGCCCCAATTTTTCATATGATGTGGAAAACAAGCGGTAAAGAAGGTAAAATTGCAAAGAAATTTTAGCGGGGGAAATCAATTTATCCACTGCCTTATATTGAGAGGGCAACCGCCGCAAAAAGGAGACGCAATGAAGAACATCGATCTTAAAGTCAAAATTAGAGGGACGCCGGAATACGCTTTGGCTCAAGATGAAGCGCAGGCGTTTTTCGGAATTTTATTGGAGAGGATCGTAAAATTGGCGGCGGGTGAAAACGAATGACAAGATGTTTTGTCTTTCGCGCGGAGAGCGTAAACGAAAACGCCTCTCCCGTCAAGGGTAAAGTGCATTGCCTGGCAACCCTTGACGGGCTCGAGAAGACGGACAGGGCATAAGAAAACATTGCGTTTCCGTTTGGTCCGCTCCCGTCGAAAGACAGAAAACAAACCGAAAAGGAGGTAATATCAATGAAAACTGCGGTGATATATGCGAGATATTCCAGCGCAAGTCAAACAGAACAGTCCATCGAAGGACAGCTGCACGTGTGCAATCAATTTGCCAAAGCCAACGATCTCATCGTGGTGGATACATACATAGACCGCGCAATGACGGGGACAAACGACAATCGGGCGGCTTTTCAACGAATGCTTGCGGACAGCGCGAGCGCGACTTGGGAAGTGGTGCTTGTCTACGCGATAGACAGATTCGGCAGGAATTCCGTGGAAGTTGCGCTCAACAAGCAGAGATTGAAGAGCAACAATAAGATCTTGATATCCGCTACGCAAAGAACATCCGAGAACTTGGATGGCACGAAAAACTTGGACGGCATCTTGCTCGAAAACGTTTATATCGGAATAGCGGAATACTATTCGGCAGAGCTTTCGCAAAAGATACGCAGAGGCTTGAAAGAGAGTCGCAGCAAGGGATTGTTTTGCGGAGGTAAAGTTCCGTTCGGATACAAAGTCGTGGACAGACGATTTCGGATAGACAAAGACGACGCGGAAGTAGTCAAGTATATCTTCGAACGCTATCATGCCGGGGTGTATGTGTCGGATATCGTAAAGACGCTCAACGACAAGGGCTTGACCAATCGAGGCAAGAAGTTTACGAGCAATATGGTATACGGGATCTTGCGAAACGAAAGATATACCGGCAGCTGTGAGATCGCGGGAGAAAGATACGACAATATCTTCCCGAAGATAGTCGACGCAAAACTGTTCGAGACAACTCGCGTCAAGATAGAGAAAAACAGGCTCGGCTCGCGCAGCGTTCAGGCAGTATATCTGCTTCGAAACAAAGTGAAGTGCGGATATTGCGGAAGACCCATAAGCGCGGAGACCGGCACGTCGTGCAAAGGAAATGTGATGAGATATTACAAGTGCCTCGGAGTCAAGAAAGATCATAACGGTTGTCCGAGCGTCCCTTTGAGAAAAGATTATCTCGAAAATCTCGTCACCGAATGCGTTATATCCGAAATGAGCAAGCCGGAAGTGCTGGACAGACTTGTAAAAACGTTGCTTCAAGTGCAGGACAGGCAGACCAAAGAAAACACGGCGTTGAGCTTGCTTATCAAGGAGAGAAAGAAAACGCAAACAGCGCTCGACAATATAGTATCCGCCATAGAGCGCGGAATAATATCCGAAACGACCAATAAACGGTTGCACGAACTCGAAACCAAGCTACGTGAATGTGAAGAAATGATAGCGATAGAGAAAAGCCGAGAAAAGATAAAGCTTACCGAATACGAAATACGACGATATTACGCTTTGGCGCTCAAGCAGGAAATCGCTTTGGCGATCAACTTCCTCGTAAAAGAGATAATAGTCTTCAAAGACAAAATAGAAATAATATTCAACAGCCCTTTGAATGGTCCCGACGAAAATCGGGATCATTGTTTTTATGAACAGTTTCGATATATCTCCGTTACGGCGTTTGCCCAATATCAGACAGACAAAAGAGCTATCCTTGTCAAGATGAGCGTATGATCCGAAATTTGCCCTTTCGCTTTGGCATTTTCGCACAGGCGTTGCGGAAGTAAACGGAAAAACATTTGCTTACGATACGCATTTAGCAACTATGATGCAAATATTTTTTGAGCCCGTTGACTTCCGGCAAAGACATCAAGGCGGTGGCGATTTATTCCGCCTGTGCAAAGTTGCCTGCGCCGAAAAGGCAAAATACAATTTCGGAGGTTGACCAAATGAAAAAGATGAAATGCAGCAAAAAGCACACTCTCGGTGACGTAGAATTCTTCGATGTCACGATAACCGAGAAAAACCTCTTGCTTATCAGCGAAAAGATAGCTTTGAGGGCGTTAAAAACGGCAAGAGCATATTCTTGCGGTAAATTGGACAAATTGTTCAATTGTCTGCGATACGATATCTACCATCCCCACAACGATCCCGATCATATCTTCTCGGACGGCTACGATATCGTGCAATCGGTAGCGATGTTCTTATGCCCGCATATAGGCAAAACATTGGCAAGTCCGCTTTGCAAGGATAAATACGGAAATGAGATAAGCCTCGGAAAGGCAGGTTTCAGGTGCGCAGACAGATATATCCTCAAACATTTCCGAACGGAAAACAGCTATATAGCAAGGCTCGATGATTGCGTAAAATACGAATATCATATCGAAGCAATCGACGACATGGACGCCAAACAAGCCAAGGCAGAGGATATAACGCGCCAAATGCGGCTCACAAAAGGCGAAAAGCAAGTGCTCGACTGCTATCTTGCCGGAATGACCTATTGCAGTATAGCGCGCAATTTGGGCGTTGACAACACAACGGTGTGGCGCAGACGGCAAAACATGCAAAAGAAATATCTTGTCATAGCGTCTCATTGACCACAAAAACGCGCAATAAAAAAGTAACCAAAATTGACTTGTTCAATTTTGGTTACGATTGGTGGAGCTGAGGGGAGTTGAACCCCTGTCCAAGAAAATTTTCAGGCCGCTTTCTACATACTTATCGGATGTTTATCGTCCCGTGCAGGCTACGTCCGCAAAGCCTGTTCCGGCAAGCCGCAAGATCTTGTCGCGTCGACTGCGGCGCATCGCCGCGACCCTTTTCCACTGACCGATGTCCGTAGGGGAGCGTGGAGATCCCCCGGGACAGCTTAGCTGCAATTAGGCAGCGTAAGCGATTTGCTGATTGTTTTTAGCGTTTAATTTTAGGTTTCCGTTTTTACGAAGCCGAGCCTTCGGTATGCTTACGAGCCCGTCCGTTCCCCTGTCGAAGCCGAGACAGCCCCATGTGCCATAATATGATATCACCGATTTGATTGTTTGTCAAATACGTAAATATATACCGTTTGCGGGATGCCGTAACCAAGATATCAGCGGCTGCGGAAGAGCGAGGCGAGAGGAGAGAAAACGCTTTCGAAATATTCCGCCGCGCGGGCAGCGTTTTCCGAATCTGCTTCGGACATATTGTCGGGATCTATCGCCGCGAGAGCGTCGAACGCCGCGAGGGCGTCTTCGGGCTCGACGGACGGACTGTCGGGAGCCAATGCGCTGACCGCCGCCGCCAACGCCGAGGCGAAATCGGCTTTGTCGAATCCTGTCTGCTCCGCGGCGTATCGGCAAACCGCGACGGCAAAATGTGCGCGGTCGGGCAGATACATGAACAGATCCAGCACGGTTTCTCTGTCTGCAGAGCGCAACACTGCGGCGGCGGAATTTACTCCGCTGCCGTATTCCGCGCAGTAGCCTTCCCCGAACGCGAGATCCATCAGGTACAGCTCGGAAAAGTCGGTTTCTCCCGTCACAGTCACCGCATAATCGTATGCGTTCAGGATCGACTTCAACGCGACCTGACCGAGCACGTCGTCGGCGGAGCGCACTTCGTATACGGTCTGCGCCGTTTCGTCGAAAGCGTCTTTGCCGTTTGCGGCTATCTTTTCGCAGATATTCATTATCTGCGCCAAAGACGCGGTCATATGATCGGAAGAGATCGCCGAAAGACTGCCGCCCGTATCGGAAAACAAACTTGTGAGTTTTTCACGCAGAGAAGCGTATTTGAAAAGGGCGAACGGATCTGCGGCGGCGGGCGCGTCGTAATACGCGTCTGCGGCTCCGAGTACCAATTCGCCGTTTTCGGCGAATGCACATATGAGAGAGTACAGAGCGTCCGCTCCGTCGTCGAATTCTGTTTTATCTCCGTCGAAAGTCTTCGATACTTTTTCCGCGTCGTCGAGCAGCAGGGAGAGTTGACTTGCGGTGACGCCGTGTTCATTCAGATACGCGCACAGCGCGGCTTCGTTGTTGAGAACGAAAGCCAGCGACAGGAATACGCAGATCGCCGCCGCTGCGATAAACGCAACGGCGGCGACGGCTATTTTGAGTATCTTTGCGCGCTTTGCGCTCATTTAGTATACAGGAGGGATCCGACCTGACAGGGCGATTCGTCTATAATGATCGTCAGAGTCTGTTCGTCCGCAGACAGCGACGTGTCGAAACTTGCGTCGACGCTGACGCTGAGTCCGTATTCCGCGAGCGTATCGGAGATCTCAGCGATCGTCATGCCGGAAACGTCGATTTCGCGATAATCTCCGTATCCCGAAGCATCCAGCCTTATCGATATTGTACCTTTATCGATAATTATTTCATCGTAAGAGCAATTCTGCGCATAGGTAGCCTGCGCAAGATCGGCAGATTCAAAATATGCATCTTGCATAAAATACACATCGAGGGAAGTGAAGGCTCCCGCATATCCGATCCTGTATCTGAGCATATCTCCGAAGTCTTCCTCGACGGATACGGTGACTTCGCTGTGATCGACAAGCTCCTCCTCGGCTACACCGTGTCCGTATTCGACGGTGAGGGTGAAGTCCTCGCCCGCGACGGGGGCACGGTTCTCCGTCAATATTATCGGGTCGGGAGATATGGAAATGCCCGTCACGAGTTCGGCTTCCGCATCGGGTATCACGACGTAGTAGTCCGGGATGCACAAATACGCATAGGTCGTCGATACGGACAGCGACCAGCCGTTTTCGCCGGGGGTAAAGGAAATCACGGCGTCGTCGTACGTTTTTTCGAATTCGGAAAGCGTTGCTTCGCCGATATCGTAATTGACCCTGATAATATCTTTATACGTTTCGCTGTCGATTTCGCTCTGCTTGAATACGTTGCGGGGGGCATCAAAATAATCGAACCGGCGTATGACTTGGGCGTCGTTGTCGACGACGGAGTAGTGTACGGTCGAGAGAAGCACGTCGGCGTCGATACCGTTGACGGTGCCCGCGATGCGGAGCTGCGCGGTACGCAGACCTCCCTCGGCGCCGTCAAAAGTCGGTTCGAGGTAGATCCCGATGTCGTAGCCTTTCTGCTCCCAGTACGCATTCATATAGGATATAACGCTCAGCCCTGCGGTGTTTCCGTTAAAATCGACGTCGAAGGCGTTGTGGTTGAATTGCATGATCTCACCTTCCATAGTTCCGAACAGAGCGTCGGACAGGTCGTCGATATCGGAGCCCGTAGCCAGAGCTACAGAGCTGAGTTCGAAGCTGTAATTGTAGTAGGTGGATATCGCCCACGCTATGGATTTCACTTCCACATCCGTATGTCCGGTGATCGTTAACCCGTTGTAGCTGTAGGTAACGTCGGCGGTGACGGAACCTCCTTCGGACGTATCCGCATAGACGGTTATCTTGTCGTATTCCGAGGCGTCGACGTTGAGAGAGGAGTATCCGTAACCGAATTTGACGGAAACGGTGAAGTCTTGAGGAGAGAGGGTTCCGCCCTGCAAAACGTAGTCATTGCCGTCCTGAGGAGCAAACTGCGCCTGTATCGAAGTGGGCATGAGCGCCAGCGCGTCTGATATCACCCGTACCGACAGAGTGCAGTTGTAATAGCCGACGCGAAGAGATATCTTATATTGGTCGAACGTTATGTCAACTCCGTCTATGTTGTAGGACACCTTTCCGGTCTTCTCCGCGGTCAGACTGACGTTGTCGCCGTCGAGCGAGCCGTAGTCGTCCAAAGTTTTTATCGACCCGTCCGTCATAGTGAGAGTGATCCCGAGCCCGTCGAAGTTTTCAGTCAGCCTTTGCAGGAAGGCGTTGACATCGGAGATATCGCTTTCACTGAAGACCGTTTGACCGATAATCATACTTTGAACGAATTGTTCGTCCAAAGGCGCGCTGAAAGAAGTGGATCCTACGGTTACGTTGACCGAAACAATTTCGGCAGGATCCTGGTCGGGAGAGTAGACGGCGTATTCGAAGGATCTCTGTCGGAGGACTTCGCCGTCGTTGTTGACCAGGCTTACGGTGGCGGTCTTGCCGTACGTCAATGCCGACGTGTCAACGCTTATCTGTAATTCGACCCCGTATTGCTCGAGATCGGCGTTAAGCTCCGCCACCGTTTTGGTTTTGCTGTAATTTGCCGGATAGTATTTGAATCCGAGGTAGACGCTCGGTTGCAGTTCGCCCGACGTAGTCGCGTCCTCGCCTTTGGTAAACAGGACGCTTGAGTCGATACTCAGAGAAGAAGAAGTGACCGTAAGGGCTTCCTGCATGGTAACGACCGTGACTTCGGCGGATCGGGAGCTGTCGTACGTATCAAGACCGGACAGCGATACGGTAAAGGTCTGCTTTCCGAGCTGCGAGGGGTCGAGACCGTCCGTTACGACCTGTATATCGTCGTAGAAGCCGGGGATCTCTCTCGCGTTGATACCATAAGACATGATGACGTTGAAGTCAGCAATGAAAGTGCCGTTCTGCGGCAAAACATTGCAGTAGTCGTATGACACATCCGTTATGTTCGATTCGAGGTTGTCGGGATCGAACACGCTGTAAACTATCGGGAAGGATACCGTGCCGAAGATCGGGTCGGTATACGATCCCTTGGCGACGTACAGTCCTGCGGGCTGCGAAGTGTCCATGTCGGTGATCGTAAGTTCGTGGTTGCCGGTGCTCACCATAAGACCGCTCGTCTTGTGGATAAACGTTTCGGGAACGTGACTGTTCATCGTCAGCATCGATTCTGCGGCATCTACTGAAGAGCCCTTCATCACGATCAGACCGGGCAGAGTGTGCCTGGAGTTGTACAGTTCGAACTTGCTCGCCGTGGCGCTGTCGTAGGCATAGCAGTCGACTGTGGCGGAGCAGCCCTCGATCGTGACCGTTGCGGTGAAAGCGCCTTCCTTCGTGCTGTCGAACGCTATCGCGTAGTTGCTCAGGTCCGTCACGGTCATCGACGTGCCGAGGTCGGCGTCGTAGAACGTGAACATCGCATACGAAGAGAGCGCCGAGACGAGGTCGTCCTTTTGCGTGCCTACGGGCACGAATACGGTATTAGTTTGCATGACGTCGAGATAGTCGTCGGACGAAATGCGTTCGCCGCCGATCGCAGCCTGCAGACTCTTTCCGAGAGAGAGCAGTTCTTCGTCCGAGAAGTCGTCTACGTCTTTGACGACGCTTGCCTGCATGAAGTCTACGAGAGCCGACAAGTTTACCTCGAACATCATCTCGGCGAGCTTCGACACGCTGTCGATCGCCTTCTTTTCTTTGAGCGACAGAGTCCGGTAATCAGTATATATAAATGCCGCTATCTTAGCGCCGAGATAACCGAATTTCTGAGTTTTCTCGGTCGGATCGGTTTCCTTGGCATAGTCGTCGTAGTCGAGATAGACTCCCGCCACGAAGTCTGCCGTAAGGCGGGTGAGCGCGTTGGCGAGGGCTTTGTCTGCCGCAAGGATCCCCTCCGCGATACCTGCGAAGTCGAACATATTCATTTCGTCGACGCCCCAGATGTCCATGAGCTCGGACAGGAAATCCTGTACGGCTTTGACCAGAAGCGGATCGTCTGCGAAGGTGACGTTGAGCTGTTTCATGATATTGCCGAATTCGTTGATCTGCGCGACCATCTCCTTATAGGAAAGGCCCGCCGCGTCGCCGCTGAGGAGCGATTCGATATCGCCCAACATTACGGTATTGAAAACGTCTTTGGCAAAAATCAGGAAGTCTGTCATCTTCTCGCCGTCGTAATCGCACGCCGCGCCGATCGAGTCTAAAAGCGCGTTTACGATATATACGGTCTTCGGCGAAGCGAGAAGTTCGAGAGTATCTTTTTCGGGAGATCTGTGCCCTTCGTCGGGCGCAACGTAGCCGAGGAAGAATTCGAGAAGTTCGGGATCTTCGCCGATCGCGGCTTCGAGCTGTTCGTAAGTAAGATGGTGATGGGAATTGCCGGAGAAGTATCCGCCGAGTATGTCAAGCGAGTACGAAAGGTTGGCATCGTAATCCCAATCGGAGATATCGGCTCCGACATCGGCAGGTCTTTCGGAAACGACCGCGGTGAAAAATGCCGAGAAGATCGCCGCCGCGTTCTCAGCCGAAACGTTCGTTTTCAGATAAGATACCGCTTCGATCATTATGGCAATGTTTTCTTTGGTGAAGATCTTATTTAAACAGGCTGCTGCCTTTTCGTCGGAAGTAACGTCGATTAATTCTCCGAGAAGTTTCAGGAGCGGCGCTCCGTCTGCGGTCATTATGTCTGCAAGCGACGAAATAACGTCGTTGGAAACGCCGGCATGATCGAATATAGAGAGGATTATTTCAAGATCGTCTTCGTTCATATCTTCGCAGCTTACGTCGAAGTATGCCAGTACGCTGTCGATATCTTCTATAAGTTGTTCTCTGTCGAGCGCTACCGTCGCGGGATCGTCCGGGGTGCCGAAGTCGAGAGCGTAGACCTTTATCTTAGCGGTCACCGTTGCGCCGCCATAGGTCACGGTCACGGTCTTTTCGCCCGCGGAAGAGGTGTCGAACCCCGTAAGCATATCTTCGGTTATCGCTATCACGCTGCCGTCGTAGACGAGGTAAGCGCCGTCGAGATACGGCTCGTCGCCTATAAAATACACGCTCTGCCAGTCGCCGATCTCAATTTCGCCGGAAGGCTCGACCGAAGGCGCCGACACGTTTATCGTCATCTGTACGGTCTTGCCGCCGTATGTGACGGTCACCGTCTTTTCGCCTTCCGTGGAAGTGTCGAATCCGGTAAGCATATCCGCGGTCACTGTCACCGTACGGGTAGTGCCGTCGCTCATCGTTGCGGTCATATCGCAGGGGACGAACGCTTCGTTGAGCAGGTACTCGGTTTTCCACGCCTCGGGGGAGACGGACAGCGAAACGACCGTGACTTCCGATCTCGTACGCGTTATCGTGAACTTATATACCGCATACAGTTCGGGCGCTCCGTCATACCACCCCTTGAGCCAGAAGACGTTGTCGCCTTCGGCAAGAGGAAGCGTCTGTCCTTCCGCTTTCGCGGTGAGTTCGGCGTCGGTGTAGACCTCGTACACTATCGTCGCGCCTTCGGAAAATCTGATCGAAGACAGCGGGAAAGCGTCGATCGAGTTCTGCACTCGGAAAGAGACCGTTCTCGCTTCGTTGTCGATCACGGCGTCGCTGACTCCGTCGATGCCTTGGATCGGCAGAGTAAAAGCGCTCGAGTCGTCGCACGCCGCAAAGCCGACCAGCAGCGACGCGGTCATTACGACCAAAACGAGCGCGGACAAAAATTTTTTGTTCATATCGCATCTCCTCTTAATTGCAATATTTTCATCGAATACGGTATTCGACGCAACACTATATATTAATAATACTATATTATAAGAAATTTGTCAATGCCGAATATGAAAAATATATCGCGAATTCGCCTGTTTTGTAAAAACCGCCTCATTTTGCAGGTTTTTTTGAGGCTTTTTCGGAGGAGATCGTCATCGACTGCGGGATCCGAAGTCAAGAGATAGCCGCATGACGCCCGATAGACCGCAGCGGGCAGTCAAGAGTGTATTTTACTTGAATTTATATCAATACAAATGTTTTCGTCGCGTAAAAACATACAACAAAAAAGACGCGCCGCAAACGACGCGTCCGGATAAGCCCGAAATCAACGTTCGGTTACCGTTATTTTTTCTTTGCCTCCCATGTACATTCTCAGAGGCTGAGGTATGTTCACGCTGCCGTCGGCATTGAGATTGTTTTCGAGGAAAGCGATAAGCATACGGGGCGGCGCAACGACGGTGTTGTTGAGCGTGTGCGCGAGATAAGACCCGTTTTCCCCCTTGATCTTGATGTTCAGGCGTCTTGCCTGCGCGTCGCCGAGATTGGAGCAGCTGCCCACTTCGAAATACTTCTTTTGGCGCGGAGACCATGCCTCGACGTCGAGAGATTTGACTTTAAGATCCGCAAGGTCGCCCGAGCAGCATTCGAGGGTGCGTACGGGTATGTCGAGCGAACGGAAGAAGTCCACGGTGTTCATATACAGTTTGACGAACCATTGCGGGCTGTCCTCGGGCTTGCATATGACGATCATTTCCTGCTTTTCGAACTGGTGTATGCGGTATACGCCGCGTTCTTCTATGCCGTGCGCGCCGACTTCTTTGCGGAAGCAGGGAGAGTAGCTGGTCAGAGTGAGGGGCATCTTGCTCTCCGGCGTTGCGGTGTCCATGAACCTTCCGATCATCGAGTGTTCGGACGTGCCGATGAGATAGAGATCCTCGCCCTCGATCTTGTACATCATGTTTTCCATTTCGGCAAAGCTCATGACTCCGGTAACCACTCCTCCGCGGATCATGAACGGGGGCACCACATAGGTGAATCCGCGGTCTATCATGAAGTCGCGTGCGTAGGAGAGTATGGCGGAGTGCAGTCTTGCGATGTCGCCGGTCAGGTAATAGAATCCGTTGCCGCTCGTGCGGCGCGCGCTGTCGAGGTCTATGCCTTGAAGCTTTTCCATGATGTCTACGTGGTAGGGTATCTCGAAATCGGGGACTTTCGGTTCTCCGAATCTCTCTACCTCCACGTTTTCCGAGTCGTCTTTTCCTATCGGGACGGACGGGTCGATGATGTTCGGGATCACGAGCATACGCTTGCGGATCTCCGCCGCGAGTTCGTCCTCCCTGACTTCGAGGTCGGCAAGTTCCTGCGCCATGGACGCGACTTGTTTTTTCGCTTCTTCGGCGCCTGCCTTATCGCCCTTGGCGAGCATCCCGCCTATCTGCTTGCTTATCACGTTGCGCTGATTGCGCAGATAATCGCCGCGGGTCTTGCTTTCGCGGAAACGTCTGTCCAGATCGATCACTTCGTCCACCAGGACTAGCTTTTCGTCCTGGAACTTCTTTCTGATGTTCTCTTTGACTGCGTCGGGATTGTTCCTGACGAATTTGATATCCAGCATAAAAACTCCTGTCCGTGTATGTTATCGCTTATTTCGCTACTATGTTTACGATGCGCTTCGGGATCACTATCACCTTGACGGGCGTAAGCCCCGCAAGCGCGGCTTTGACGTTGGCGTCCGCAAGCGCAGCCGCTTCGACGGCGGCGTTGTCGGCGTCGGCGGGTACGGTTATCTTCGCCTTTACGCGGCTGTTGATCTGTACCGCCATTTCGTATTCGTCGCGGACGAGCGCCTTTTCGTTGCAGACGGGATAAGCGCATTTGAATACGCTTTCTTTATGTCCCAGCATTTCGTGAAGTTCTTCCGCAAAATGAGGAGCGAACGGCGCGAGCAGCAGTACGAGGTCCTCGACGTTTTCGCGCAGGAAAGACGCATTCACGGCTCCGTCCGTATATTTGTAAGCGGCGTTCACGAATTCCATGATACGCGCGATGGCGGTGTTGAAAGAGAAGACTTTAAGGTCTTCGGTCGCGCGCTTTATCGTATTGTTGCGCACGAAGTCGAGTTCTTTCTCCGCTTTGCCGTATTCTCCCTTTGCGCTGCCAAGCGCGATGCTCTTGTTCACCAGTCTTTCCACCCTGTCCATGAATCTGACGATGGATTCGAGTCCGCTCGTATTCCACGGACCGCCTTCGACGTAGGAGAAGCCGAACATCAGATACAGTCTGAATGCGTCCGAGCCGTATTTGCCGACGTATTCGTCGGGCGAAATGACGTTGCCTTTGGACTTGCTCATGCGGTTGCCGTCCGGACCGAGGATAACGCCCTGGTGCACGAGCGAAGAGAACGGTTCGTCGAAGTTCAGATAGCCCATATCCCGCAGAGCTTTGGTAAAGAAGCGGGCGTAGAGCAAATGCATACAGGCGTGTTCCGCGCCGCCGATATATTTGTCGACGGGAAGCATTTTGTTGATTATTTTGGGGTCGAAAGCCTGTTTGTCGTTATGCGCGTCGGGGTAGCGCAGGAAATACCAGCTGCTGCACACGAACGTGTCCAGAGTGTCGGGGTCGCGTTTTGCCTTTGCTCCGCATATCGGACAGGTCGTGTTCATGAATTCGTCGCATTTGAGAAGCGGCGACTTGCCGTCGGGAGTGAAGTCCACGTTGTAGGGCAGTTCCACCGGAAGCTTGTCATCGGGGACGGGAACTTCGCCGCAGTGCGGGCAGTGTATGATCGGTATCGGGCAGCCCCAATAGCGCTGGCGGGAGATCAGCCAGTCGCGCAGACGGTAATTGGTCTTGAGCGCGCCCATGCCGACCTTTTCCAGATCTTTGACTATCGCCACCTTGGCTTCGTCGGTGGTCATGCCGTCGTATTTGCCGCTGTTGACGAGCACTCCGTGTTCGCAGTAGGGCAGTTCGTCGCCTTTTCCGTCGGCGCTCTTTATGACGCGTACTATGTCGAGCCCGAATTTTTTTGCGAAGTCGTAGTCGCGTTCGTCATGCGCGGCAACGCCCATGACCGCGCCCGTGCCGTAAGAGTACAGCACGTAGTCGCCTATCCATATTGGCACGCGTTTTCCGTTGACGGGATTGATGCAGTAAGCGCCGGTGAAAGCGCCGGTCTTTTCGCGCGAAGTGGAGAGGCGTTCTATCTCGGTCGCCTTGGAGCAGGCGAGTTTGTAGGCTTCGATCTCGGCTTTATGCTCGGGCGTGGTCAGCTTGTCCACCAGCGGGTGTTCGGGGGCAAGTATCACGTATGAAACTCCGAAGACCGTGTCCGCGCGCGTGGTGAATACGCTGAATTTATCTCCGCTCTCGCAGGTGAATACGATCTCGCCGCCTGTGGATTTGCCTATCCAGTTGCGCTGCATCGCTTTGGTCTTTTCGGGCCAGTCGATCTTGTCGAGTCCCGAGAGAAGCTCTTCCGCGTATGCGGTTATCTTGAAAAACCACTGCGTGAGATTTTTGCGTACGACGGTGGTGCCGCAGCGTTCGCAGCAGCCTTCGACGACCTGTTCGTTGGCAAGCACCGTGTTGCAGGAAGGGCACCAGTTGACGGGCGCTTCCTTGCGGTAGGCGAGGCCGTGCTTGTAAAATTGCAGGAACAGCCACTGCGTCCATTTGTAATAGTCCGGCATACAGGTCTTGATCTCGTAGTCCCAGTCGAACGACGCGCCCATGGCTTTGAGCTGTTGTTCCATCGTGGCTATGTTTTTAAGCGTGCTGTCCTTGGGATGTATGCCCGTTTTTATCGCATAGTTTTCCGCCGGAAGACCGAACGCGTCAAACCCCATCGGCTGGAAAACTTCCTTGCCGCTCATGCGCATGAAACGCGCGAAAGTATCGGACGGTCCGTAATTGTACCAATGTCCGACGTGCAACTTCGCGCCCGAAGGATAGGAGAACATTTCGAGCACGTAATACTTGTTGTCGCGTTTGGAGGTATCGAAGCTGTACAGCTTTTCCTCTTCCCAGCGCTTTTGCCATTTCTTTTCGATTGCGGTAAGATCCATAGACACTCCGTCAAGTCATGCTTTGTCGCAGATTTTCGTTTGCGACGTTATCAAATCAATATTATATATTAAGCGCGCGGGTTTGTAAAGTTTTTTGCGAACGCTCGCGCCGTAAAGCCGTCGGAAAGCGGTCGCAAAATGCCCCGTTACGCGCCGCGGCGACCGCTGCGGACGGAATTTTCGTGCACGCCGACGCGGCGATGCGTAGCTTTTTCGAAAGAATTGGTATATTATATATATGCGATATGCGGCTGCGGCCGCGGGAGGTGATCCGAAATGGACAGTATGGATATAAAAAACTCTGCCGCCGACGCGGCGTTCGAAGAAGCCGTGAAGTCGGCTCTCGCTCTCATCGGGAAGAACAGCGTGCAGTCCGCTCCGTGTGCCGAAAGTCCGTTCGGCAGGGGCGTTGCGCAGTGTCTGGCAGCCGTTGCCGAAGACGCAAGGGCGCACGGTTTTACCGTAGGCGAGGGCGACGGATATTACGTCTGGGCAGAGATCGGACAGGGAGACCTGTTCGGCATACTCGGACACGTCGATACGGTGCCGATAGGCGAAGGTTGGACGGCGGAACCGTTGGGCGAAATAAAGGACGGCGTTATGTACGGCAGAGGCGTGCTTGACGACAAGGGACCCATGATACTTGCGTTGTACGCAGTCTATTCGTTGATCGCCGAAGGCAGAAAGCCCAAACGCAGGATACGATTCATATTCGGAGGGAACGAGGAATCGGGCTGGAAGTGTATCGAAAGATATCTGCAAAAGGAAGAGATCCCGCCCGAAGGCATATCTCCCGACGCGGATTTTCCCGTCATAAACTGCGAAAAGGGCGTGGCGCATATAGAGCTGAAACTGAAAAAGCCCGCAGACCTTTTGTCCATGCGCGGAGGCGACAGAGCGAACGTAGTCATGCCGCTGTGCAAAGCGAGCATAGACGGTTCGTATCCCGACGCGGCTCAGGTGTGCGGAGTGACCGCCGAGGAGAAAAACGGCGTCACCGAGCTTACGGCGATCGGAAAGGCTGCCCACGGTTCTACACCGCGCGAAGGCGACAATGCGGCATGGAAAATATTGCAGTGGCTCGCGTTGAACGTCGGCGGAGAATACGTCGGACTGCGCGATATGCTGTGCGACGACAACGGGAAAGGATTGGGGATAGACTGTCGCGACGAAAAGAGCGGCGCGTTGACCTGTAATATCGGTATAATAGACACGGACAGCGAAAAAATCACGCTTACTCTCGACATAAGACATCCCGTGTCCGTTCCTCGGTCGAATATAGAGGCAAAGCTGAAAACGGCGTGCGGCGCGGTCGGCGCCGAAACGGTCGCGTTCCACGATCCGCTCTATGTGCCGCAGGACGACGAACTGGTACGTGGACTGCTCTCGGCATACAACGAGTGTACGGGGGAGCATGCGTCCCCGATATCCGTCGGAGGCGCGACTTACGCGAGGGCGCTGCCGAAGGCGGTCGCATTCGGTCCGATATTTCCGCGGCAGGCCAATACCATCCACATGCCCGACGAGAGAGCTTCGCTGACCGATCTGCGCAGGACTTTCGATATCTACCGAGCTGCGTTTGCGGCGCTGTTGTTCGAATAGAGGAGGGACTATGCAAAAGAAGAGAGTCCTTTTCGTATGTCTGGGCAATATATGCCGCTCGCCCATGGCGGAATTTATATTCCGGAAAGCGGCGGAAAGGGAAGGCCTTGCCGATATGTTCGAAACGGCTTCCGCGGGTACGAGCGCGGAGGAGGAGGGCAATCCCGTCTATCCTCCCGCAAAAGCGGAACTTGCCCGTCACGGTATCTCATGCGAGGGCAAGCGCGCCCGAAAGATAAAGAGAGAGGATTACGGCGCCTTCGACGCGATCGTGACGATGGAAGAGCGCAATTCCGCCGCGGCAAAGCGCTTTTTCGGCGGGGATCCCGACGGTAAGATACGCAGACTGCTCGATTATACCGACCGACCGCGCGATATAGCCGATCCTTGGTGGACGGGCGATTTTGCCCGAACGTATTCGGACATCGAAGAAGGCACGGAAGCGTTGCTGAAACTGCTCCGCGATCGGTAAAATGCGGATACCGCGCCCGATAAGACGGGCTTGCCGCCGCAAAATCAGATACATACGCATGGAACGCAGGATTTTGCGTTCATATCGTTGACACGGGAGAGCTGCGGCGATACAATATTGCGCGGGAAAGTTTGAGAAGGAATCGGATATGAATTTTCTTTCCACGTTTATCCAGGTGGTGATAGTCGTCGCGCTTGCCGTGCCGGGCTACATATTGCGCAAGACAAAACTTCTGCCCGAAAATACCGCAGGCATATTCGCGGCTTTGCTGTTGTATGTGGCGCAGCCGTTCCTAATGATGTCGTCGCTGTTCAACAAGACATTCGAGGCGGATATGCTCGCGAACTTCGCATGGGTGATAGGTTTCGCGATCGTTACCCAGCTTGCGGTATATTTTGCGGCGAAACTCATCTTCGCGAAGAGCAAAGACCTCGCCGCGAAGCGCGCTTGTACGGCGGCTTCCTATCTCGGCAACGTCGGATTTATGGGTATCCCCGTTATGGAGATGCTGTTTCCGGGTAATTCCGATCTTATCCTGTATACGGTCGTCTATAATATAGCTTTCAACGCCATGGCATGGACTTTGGGCGTCTACGCCATCACGGGAGAGCGCAAGAGCATACGCCCCGTCAAGATATTGCTCAATCCGCCTACGATCGCGGTCATAATAGCGCTGCCGTTCTTTTTCTGCAACGTCGCCATACCCGACGAGATCATGACTCCCGTCAACTATCTGGGGCAGATGACCCTGCCTCTGTCGATGATAATCCTCGGCATAAGGCTTGCGGATATGAGTCCGTTCAGACTGTTCAAGGATCCAAAGGTCTATCTCGTCGCGTTCGTAAAACTCGTTATATCGCCGTTGCTGTCGCTCGGCATAGTCATGTTGGTATCGCTTGCCGTCGATATCGACCGCTACGTCATTATAGCGCTGTTCATAATAGGCGCGATGCCGTCCGCTTCGAGCACCCTTACGTTTGCGGAACTATACGGAGGCGACAAGGAAACCGCCGCGGCGGCAACGCTCATGAATACCATATTGTGCGTGATAACGGTGCCTGTGCTCATGTTGCTGTGCGATTTTATTTAGCCGCTCGACGCGCTTCGGACGTTAATGAGAAAAGGAAAACGCGGAGAGAGCCCGCGTTTTCCCTTTTTCGTATTTTTCAGCGCGTGGACAGTCCCAGCAGATTGTTGCGGTAATTGTAGCGCTTCATAACTTTTATCTTGCGCGAAGTCGTGACTTCGGTATATCTTTCCGTCACGGAGATGTTCGAATGCCCCAAAAGCTCTTGGACGGAGCGCAGGTCGGAGCCGTTTGCCAACAGATTGGTCGCGAACGTGTGCCGCAGATAGTGCGGCGTGGACGAAGACGCTATCTTGGCTCCGTCGCGGTATTTTTTGAAAATATCTTCTATGCCGTGTTCCGAGAGTTTGCAGAGGTGGCGGTTGACGAACAGATAGTCGTTGTCGGGGCGCAGTTTTTTGCGTACGGACAGCCATTCGCGCAGATTGTCCAGAGTTTCGGAGCAGGACAGGTACAAAAGCCGTTCCTTGCGGCCTTTGCCGTGTATCAATACTATGCGCGAGCGCATATCGAGATCGTCCAGTCGTATGGCTGCGGCTTCGCCGATACGTATACCCGTCGACGCGATCAGATCCAGAAGAGCAAGATCGCGGGTTATCTGGAATCTGCCGAATTCGCTAACGGCGCAGGCTTTCAGCCTGTACAGATAAG
Source organism: Candidatus Ornithoclostridium excrementipullorum (assembly GCA_018716085.1). Classification (GTDB taxonomy): domain Bacteria; phylum Bacillota; class Clostridia; order Christensenellales; family UBA3700; genus Ornithoclostridium; species Ornithoclostridium excrementipullorum. The sequence goes on from DVKK01000047.1 coordinate 18,120, forward strand.
AGAAGAGTTTGCGCATATCGTACAGGGGAATGGTCTTGGGCAGGGAGCGCTCGAGTTTGATCTTCATGTCCAGATCGTTCATGGGATTATTTTTTCTGTCATGCTTGTAGACGTATGCGAAGTATTGCGACAAAGAAGCTACGTGCCTCTTGATCGTCGCGGATTTGTGCCCCGTCTTGTAGAGCATGGTCAGGTACTCGCGCAGCCCCAGTCCGGTATCGTTTTCGAATCTCGAGAAATTTCCGAGATCGGAACGGTACGCTTTTACGGTCTTGTCGCTCAGGTTTTTCGAAACAGCGCAATACAGTATGAATTCCGCTATTTTTTCTTCATTAGTAAACATTTTTTATCCTCCGTTTCAAGATTTTCTTGATTATAATACGTTGATGTGCTATACTCAAAGCGCAATATCCCAAAAAATCACAAAAGATGACATATCCTGCCCGTCCGCGGGCAAGTCTTTGCATACTTCGGATAAAGAAAACGATATTAGCAATTATGAGCAGACGCGCGGGTCGGCAGTGCAAAAGGAAAGAGCGAACTTTAAGTGATTTTTTGACGCAAGACAGTTGTCAATTCCGGAAAAATATACTATACTATTTGAGCAAAGGTATGCAGAGTTGTCCGAGAGGTCGATGGTGCAGCACTCGAAATGCTGTGTTGCCTAATAGGTAACCCAGGGTTCGAATCCCTGACTCTGCGCCATTGCTTCGAGCATCGGCTTGAAGCATGCCGCAAAGCGGTGGGACAGGAACAAGTTTCCTCCCGCCGCTTTTGCGTCAAGCCTTTTCCTTGCTCTTCGCTTCGCTAAGTAGTAACGGGCGGCGAAATCGTGACGCTACGCTATTCCGTCCTCGCGTGCTCGTCCTTACGAATCTTCGACTCTTGTGTGGAAAGTATTAATTTTTATAAAAATAATCGGAGTTGATAATTGAAGTATTAAAAAGCTCGTGAGATGTTTGATGTGTGCGTGCAAGATAAAATATCGGAGATATATCATTGAAACAGGATATATGTTCAGGGGCTGCAAATTCCGACAAATAACTTGAGTTTTATGCCGGGAAAAGGATTCCCCGTCAGAGGACGGGGCTTTTACAAGCTGCTTTGGTAATAGTCCGAATGTACTTTTATTTACAGGCAGTATATTAGGAGTTTTGATACACGTAAATTGATAAGAACTTACATTCAATTAATCATATTATTAATTATTTACAATTATTTTTTACAATATTTCATTAATAATTTGCAAATGGGGCGGTTAACTACAAGAATTGCGATCAGATCATAAGCATATAAGGGGGCTCTTAGTCGGATCGCCGAAGATTGTTTGAAAGATGGTAGATTTAAGCGCGGGTATCGTAGTATAGATACGACGTAAAAGGCAATATATTGCGGTGAAAGGCCGCGGCGCTTGCGTATAAATCGTCAGATGCGGATTATCGTACAAAACGGACGGCGAACATAGCGTTTGCGAAAAATTTGCGAAAAACCGTTGCGTATCGGTATCCGTATGGCATATAATGATTTTGCAAAAGGGGCTCGTGCCAAAGGCGGCGCGCGGGCTCCTTTTGCTTTGCAAAAATCCCGCAGATACGGCAACGGGCGTTTGCGGGCGCCTTGCTGCCGCGATACGAACGCCCGAAACGGAGCGGCTTTCCCCGTCAGGGGAAAATCGAGGTGAATATGAAAAAATTAAAAGCTGAAATGTGGGACAAGGTGCAATACATCTTTCGCAACTATTATGACGGAATGATACATTGCGCGATAGTTTACCGCGGTAAAGTCGACGAAGCGCTGTTGCGCAGGGCGATCAAACTCGTCGTGGACAAGGTAGACGTGCTGCACTCTTCCTTTGTTGCGCATCCGATAGATCCGTATTGGAGAGTCAACGATGATTATACGGAAGAAGAGATGCTCGACGTGGTGTACGGCGACGTTTCTCACGAAAAGATCGAGGAATTGTTGGTCAGGCACGTGGACTATCGCGGGAAGCTGCAATTCAAGGCCACTTTGGTCAAGGAGAGCGGAGATAAAAGCGTGCTTTGTTTCGTCATCAATCACATATGCTGCGACGGCAGGGATTTCATAAGGCTGATGGGCGAGATATGCGCGGCATATCGCTCGCTCGCGCTGTACGGAGCTTACAAGTCGGATATAGCGTCCGGATCCCGCGGCGCCGAGCAGATATACAGGGATCTGCCCGAGCACGTGCGGAAAAAGGCTCGCAGGCTCTACAAGAATATATCCGGCACCGACATCAAGACGAAATTTCCGTTCGAGCAGGAGACCGAAGCGGACAAACCGCATATCGCACGCGCAAAACTGAGCGCCGACGTTATGAGCGCGCTGAAAGTCCGCGGCAAAGCCGAAGGGTATACGGTCAACGATATCTATCTCGCGGCATATTTCCGTGCGGTCAAAGCGTTTTGTTCTCTGTCCGAAGACTGTCCGGCGGAGATCACGTCCATGCTCGATATGCGTCGCTATCTGAAAGACGGCAAGACGGAGGGGCTTACGAATCTGACTTCGTACATGCAGTGCAAATTGCTTTCGGGCATAGGCAGGGATATGACGGACACGCTGACGCGCGTAGCCGAAGCGCTCGAGCCGCAAAAAAGCGACCCGACGCTGGGTATGGCGGGGCTTCCGCTCATGGCGTTGGGACTGAAATTTCCGTTCTTTATCGGAAGCGCGTTGGTAAAGCTGGGATACAGCAATCCGCTGTTCACAATGAGCAATATGGGAGTGTTGAACGCAGACGATCTCGCGCTTGCCGAGGCGAAGGCGGAGGACGCGTTTTTCACCGGTACGGTCAAGTACAAGCCTTATATCCAGATAGCCTGCACGACGATGAACGGAGAGGCGACTTTTACCGTATGCGAGAAGTGCTCCGACAGGGACAAACGCGCCATCCGAGCGTTTCTGGATCGATTTACCGGCGAATTGGAGAGATACGCAAAGGGCAGTCGTTAAATCGCAGCGGAAGACTTGAGTCGGGAACGGACATTATACATTTATTGGGTATAATAAAAATATAGTATAGAAGTAAAGTCTTTATGCGTGAGCGTTCGTTCATTAAATACGTGTTCCGCGACATGGCAGAAAAGACTCCGAACTGAAAAAGCGTGTGGACGGAGTCGCTTCCGCGGCGGTATTTAACCGCATGAAGCGTATCCGTCCCATGGTAAAGACCGTTTGTGGCGCTAGGGCTTGACGAGGTATATAGATCCGCGTAGACCTTGTTCAAGCGGGGCGTTCATAAGTTATTCGACGACGCCGATCTCATAGTCGGGATGTCGAGGCTGAATAAGATCGTTCTGCCGCTGCGCTATTATTGCAAGTTCGTCACACTGTCGAATACGGAGAGGGCGAATACGAAAAGAGCCCCGATCCTTTTTTAACACAGAATATAAAAAATGTTTTCATACTATTACCAATAATTTTCTCAGACACTGACATTATCGCCAATAAATCACGAGCGGATAATAGGGAGTGCATTTATCTTTCAATATGACGTAAGCAGTTTTTGGAGATCAAAAAGTATACGTGGGAACAGCTATCGATCGCAGTTTGCGTGGAAAAGATATATATTTTGCAAATATATTGTAACCGAGAAGGGGCAAAACATGAGATCTCAGCGGCAGATAGAGGATCGCGTTTCCGATAAATTCGATTATCTCGGGAGAGGTCGTTCGGGAAGTTTGCGCATATCATGGCGTTGATCGAGGGGTGAATCTCGACATAATTTATTCTATATTAAAAAGATCATCGCATTTCAATTCGACATAGATATAGTAATTTTAAGTAACATTATTTAAAAAACTATTTCGAACAGTACGAAAAGTCGGGTCAATCGTCGGTACGGTTGCCGCACTCGTCGGTAATGCCGAGCAAAAAATCGCTGCTTACGTCGAAAAACCTGGCGACTTTGATTATCGCAGAGGCAGTAGGCTCTGTTTTGGAAAGCTCCCATTTGGCGATCGCAGATTGACTTTGACCGAGTTTTGCGGCAAGCTGCTGCTGGCTTAAGCCTCTCTCTATGCGAAGTTCTTTCAGCGTTTTATCAAAACTCATATGAACAATATTATCAAAGTTAAGTCGGATAATACTTGACAAGTCTTATAAGACTTGATATAATTCGATTAAAACAAGGAGGAGATCGGAATGAAAGGTAAAGTTATCAAGATCACGGCGGCGTTTGCGTTGTTGGCGGCGTTTGCAGGGGCATTGACCGCATGCGGCGGCGTAGAGTTGAATCTGTCGTTTTATGTGGACGGGGAGAGGTATGCTGTCGTTTCGACCAACGGAGGCGAAGCCGTATCGATGCCTGCCGATCCGATGAAAGACGGATATACTTTCGAAGGATGGTTTTGGGACGAAGGAGAGTGGTCTCTGCCGCTGACGACCATGTCGTTGATGAACGTTCCGCTGTCGTCCGATATGAGAGTGTACGCAAAGTGGAGTCCGAACTCAAATGAGGAAAAAGACGGTGAAAAAAACGATATGCAGAACGCCGATAACGGCGGCTTAACGGATATCGAAGCCGAAGAACTGACTTCCGCAGAGCTTTTCGGTATTGTTCCTGACGAGCATTATTCCGCTAAGTATATGGGAGGTACGCTTTATCATTGGATATGGAACGGGGCTGACGTTACGGCGGCAGTGATCGACGGGCTGTCGTCCAAGGGGGCTGTCGCAACGGGAAAGTGGACGAGTTCAATCGCAATGAAGTGGTGTGGCACAAGGGTTGAGATGAACACGGTCGACATGGGAGCGTATCACGTGGAATATTTCGACGGCGAAGGAAACGTGACGGTTTATTATATGAATATAGAAATAAGCGACGCTCCCGACGCGTCCGAGGACGGCGGGGAAAGCGTAGATATCGGTTTGACGCACGAGCAGATGATAGCCGTATTGGACGAAGCCGTTGCGAGAGGAAATGTGGTTGCGACCGGAAGGCGCGGGGATTACGTGGTGGAGGTCCCGTATACGGACGAACTTATAGCGATATCCGGGCTTAAAAAGAGCGCGTTGTTCTTATCCGGAGCTCCGTTCGATTATATTCGCGACGGATACGTCTATATAAACGTGGTCGACGAGTACGGCGGCGAGTACAGAATACTCGGATACGGAATAAACGAGTATGACGGCGGATGGTATGCCGTCTGCATACGCCGTTGACGATCGGCGGCAAAAATACGGGAGATAACGAGATGGAAGAACAGGATCGTAAAGAGGAAAGGGGCGGGGATATCGAAATGCAAAGCGGATCGGATCGGGTCGGCGGTCCGACAGGCTCGGACGGATCGCAAACGGGCAAGGCATCGGGTGTTGTGTCGAACCGTGCGGCAGCGAGCGGCGTTTCACAAGCGGCGAGTTTTTATCAAAGGCACAAAGTTTGGATATGGATAGCTGCGGCAGCAGTCGTAGCGGTGGTGTTGATCCTGATCATCGGGTCGTCCGGTACGCAGAAATACGTCGGTACCGATACTAAGTTCGACGTATCCGTGGAGTTGGAGTCAAACGGCGAGTTTACTCTGACCGAAACGACGCTTGCCACCGGAGAGATATATACCGTAAAAGGAACGTACGAATATCTCGGCAGTAACGATACGGTCATCCGATTCAATATCCGGAACGTAAACGGCGAAACGTTTCAATACTCGTTCACATGTCAGATAATGACCAATATATACGGTACGCCGTTTATCAGTTTTACATCTTCGCCGTTCGATTATCCGCCCTGCTATAAACAGTAAAGCGGCGAAAATGCTATGCGGGCGTCGGATATGACGGCGGGACAGACGATCGCGGATCGGGAATCTGTTCGAACGTGCGAAATCGCAGCGGAAGACTTGCGTCGGGAACGGAGCATATAATATAATCAATATATTATGAAGATACTTTTCGTGTGCTCTTCCAATATCTGCCGTTCGCCGTTTTGCGAATACGTGTTCCGCGATATGGTAGAAAAGGATCCCGAACTGAAAAAGCGTGTGGACGGGGTCGCTTCCGCGGCGGTGTTCAACCGCATGAAGCGTATCCACCCCATGGCAAGGACGGCGTTGCTGCGCGAGGGATTCGACGAGGCGTATATAGATTCGCACCGTCCTTCGTTCAAGTGGGGCGATCGCAAATTGTTCGACGACGCCGATCTCATAGTGGGGATGTCGAGGGCGAACAAGATCGTTCTGCCGCTGCGCTATCACCGCAAGTTCGTCACGCTGTCGGAATACGGAGAGGGCAGATACGAAAAGATCCCCGATCCGTTTTTGATGAAGAACGTAGACGACTATCTCGCGGTCATGGATTTTCTGAAAGCAAAGATAGTATCGTTCGCCGAAAAGATCAAGAGCCTGCCTTGCGACTGAGGCGAGATAACGGACCGCGCGCTTTCGGCGCGCGGTTTTTGCGTAAAGTACGGGCGAGCGATCCTGCGGACGGACAGGCGCGTTGGCGGCAACGGTACTGTCGGGATATGTCGGTATCTCTCGGCGCGCGAAGAGGCCGGCGGACACGGAAACGCAAAGCCTGTTCACGGCTGAAAAACGCGCATTATCGGTGATTAAAAAGTAACCGAAAAAAACGGAATTTTCCGATACCGAAAACTGATTTTTTGTCAAGTGTTTTTGCCTCAAAAATTATTTATTTTATTTTCGATCAAGCGTTGACAGTGTATATGTACTGTGTTATCATAATTAGGCAAACAACAAAATACAGGATGACTTTCACCGTCTGACCACAATATATTGTGGCTTGCGGCGAAAGGGAGGAGGAGAGTATGTTCGAGACGATTATCAAGAGAGACGGGCGCAGAGTCCCTTACGACATCACCAAGATCCAGACCGCTATCGGCAAGGCCATGGCGTCCGCGGGGCGCAAGGACGAGCTGGAATGCGCCAGACTGGCAAGGCTTGTCGAAGAAAGACTTCTCGACAAATACGAGGGCACGAACAACAGCCCGACGATCGAGGATATCCAGGATATGGTCGAAAAGGTCCTGATGGAGAACGGATACGCCTATATCGCCAAGAAGTACATCCTCTACCGTGCAGAGCGCACCAAGTCGCGTGAGATGAACACCGCGCTGATGCGTATTTACAACGAACTCACTTTTACCGACGCGGGCGACAGCGACATGAAGCGCGACAACGCCAATATCGACGGCGACACCGCGATGGGCACGATGCTCAAATACGGCAGCGAAGGCGCGAAGGATTATTATGCGAAGTATATCCTGCCGCCCGAACAGAGCAAGGCTCACAGAGAAGGCGATATACATATCCACGATTTCGACTTCTACACGCTCACCACTACGTGCTGTCAGATCGATCTGCTCAAACTGTTCAAGGGCGGATTTTCGACGGGCCACGGCTTTTTGAGAGAGCCCAACGATATCCAGAGCTACGCGGCGCTCGCCTGTATTGCCATTCAGTCCAACCAGAACGATCAGCACGGCGGACAGAGTATCCCCAACTTTGACTACGGTCTTGCGCCGGGCGTCGTCAAGACGTACAAGAAGCTGTATGCGTCCAACCTTGCCAAGGCTCTGGAACTGATCGACGACAGTCCGCTTTCCGTGGACGACGTCAAGAAGATCGTCAAAAAGATAGAGAACGAAAAGGGCGTGTATCCCTGCCTGGCGGGCGATCCCGAATACGATAAAGCGGAGAGGGAAGCGTTCAAGGATATCCCCGACGCCGATTTCGCCAAGGCGAAGAAGTTTGCGAAGGAAAACGCCGACAGAGAGACGGACAGAGCGACGTACCAGGCTATGGAAGCGCTTATCCACAACCTCAACACGATGCATTCCCGCGCGGGAGCGCAGACTCCGTTCAGCTCCATCAACTACGGCACCGACACTTCGCCCGAAGGCAGGATGGTCATCAGGAACATACTGCTCGCGGAAGAGGCGGGACTCGGTTTCGGCGAAACGCCGATCTTCCCGATCCACATATTCAAGGTCAAGGAAGGAGTGAACTACAACAAGAAGGATCCCAACTACGATCTGTTCAAGCTCGCCTGCAAGGTCAGCGCGAAGAGGTTGTTCCCCAACTTCTCGTTCATAGACGCGCCGTTCAACCTGCAGTATTATAAGCCGGGACATCCCGAGACCGAGATCGCGTACATGGGCTGCCGCACCCGCGTCATGGGCAACGTATACGATCCGTCGCGTGAGATCACTTACGGAAGAGGCAATCTCTCGTTCACCTCCATCAATCTGCCGCGTATAGCGATCAAGAGCAAGGGCAACGTGGATTGGTTCTTCGAAGAATTGGAACGCAAGATGGATCTCGTCGTGCAGCAGCTGCTCGACAGATTCAAGATCCAGTCCAAAAAGAGAGTAAAGAACTTCCCGTTCCTCATGGGACAGGGCGTGTGGATCGATTCCGAGAAGCTCGGTCCCAACGACGAAGTCGGCGAAGTGCTCAAACACGGCACTTTGTCGGTCGGATTCATCGGACTTGCCGAAACGCTCGTATCTCTGACGGGCAAACACCACGGCGAGAGCAAAGAGTCTCTCAACCTCGGTATGGATATCGTGAGGTTCATGAGAGAGTATCTCGACAGAATGTCGCAGAAGACGGGGCTCAACTTCGGACTTATCGCGACCCCCGCCGAAGGACTTTCGGGCAGGTTCGTGCGCATAGACAAGAAGAAGTACGGCATAATACCTGGCGTGACTGACAGGGATTATTACACCAACTCCTTCCACGTGCCCGTGTACTACAACATCAGCGCGTACGACAAGATACAGATAGAGGCGCCGTTCCACGCGCTCACCAATGCGGGACATATCAGTTATGTGGAGCTTGACGGCGACACCGCGAACAATCTCGAAGCGTTCGAAAAGATAGTGAGATGCATGAAAGAGGCGGGCGTAGGATACGGTTCGATCAACCATCCGGTCGACAGAGATCCGGTCTGCGGTTACAGCGGTATCATCGGCGAGTGCTGCCCCAAGTGCGGAAGAAAAGAGCATGACGGAGAATTCGGCTTCGAACGCATCCGCCGTATCACGGGTTATTTGGTCGGAACGCTCGAAAGATTCAACAACGCCAAGCGTGCCGAGGAAAAAGACAGGGTCAAGCACGGGCTCGAAGGTCTCGCGGAATGACGAAGATAAGGCTCGCGGGCACGGTGAACGATTCCATCACCGACGGTCCGGGACTGCGTTTTGCGATATTCGTCCAGGGCTGTCCGCACAACTGTCCGGGCTGTCACAACCCGCAGACGCACGATTTCGCGGGAGGAAAGGACGCCGATACGGACGACCTTCTCGAACAGGGACTGCGCAATCCTCTGCTGTGCGGAGTTACGTTCAGCGGCGGAGAGCCTATGTGTCAGGCAAGGGCGCTTGCGGAACTTGCGCGGAAATTCCGCGAAAGAGGAGTGGACGACATAGCCTGCTATACGGGATACCTTATAGAGGATCTGCTCGCGGGTAAGGTCGACGGAGCGGAAGAGCTGTTGAGGGAACTCGATACGTTGGTTGACGGTCCGTTCATACAGGCGCGCCGCACCTACGAGGCAAAGTTCAAAGGCTCGGACAACCAGCGCGTGATCGACGTGCAGGCGACGTTGGAGCAAGGCAAAGTCGTTCTTGATACTTCGGAGAGATGGAACTGACTTCGGGCAAACCCGACAACCGGGATATGACCGCATAAAAGCGGACGGAAAACGCGCTCAGGCGCGTTTTTTCATGCCCGTGTATGACAAACGCCGATATCGGGAATCTTCGAAAAGCGGAAACGATCATTCTACCGATAGTAGAGCCGCGTCGTATTGCACGACATAGGAAGCCGTGATATAATAGTATCGAAAATGTCGGACAAGATCGATACGATGCTGTTCGGCACAGGAGGAGCGACATGAGCGAAAACGAAAAGCTGTCGTATGCGATAGGAAGAAAGATCGCCGAGCTGCGCAAGCGTAACGGATTGACCCAACGTCGGCTTGCCGATAAAATTTTTACGTCCGACAAAAATCTTTCCAAATGGGAGACCGGCAAGGCGTTGCCCGATCTCGAATATCTGCTTGCAATATGCGATGCGCTCGGGGTGGATATAACATATTTTACCAATGACGAAAGCGTAAGCGCCGAGATGTCGGCCGCACGTAAAATTGCCGAGTATAGGACAAGTATGCGCAAGTGGCTAAGTCCGGCAATGGCGTTTGCCGCCTTGCCTATTTTTATATTTGCCGCCGCAAGGGCATATCTCCCGACCACGCTTCCCGTGCACTTTGACGGAGAACTCAACGCAGACCGCTCGGGATGGGTAGGAGAATTGTCGATAGGGGCGTTCGCTATGTTCGGCGTAACGCTCGCGCTTGTCGCATGTATCGGGTTCGTAAGTCGAAAATATCTCAACGGTCGTTCCGTTTTAGATAGGCGTATGCCCGTGGCGTTCGGTTTGTCGCTGCTGTTTGCGGACGCGGTCTCGCTTGCGTTGACGATGTCGGCTATCGTCGTATCTCATAACGCCGCAGTCCGACAAGGACTTGCCGCTCCTAATGTTGAGCCTTTCCCTTGCGTTTTTGCCGCTTTGACGGGGGCGATAGTCTGGCTTGCAGGATGTTCGATGTTTGCCGTCGATCGCAATTCGTTCTTCGGATTTCGGATACCCGCGTCCTTGGAATCGGACAGAGCGTGGCGCGTATATAACGCGACGGCAGGAGCGTATTTTTGTTTATACGCTTTTGTGTTCGGTTCGGTCATGGCTCTGCTGCCGCAGCCGATCGGAGAGGCTGCCGCATTGTGCGGAGCGCTCTTGCCGTTGCTGCCGGTAGTTGCGTTGGCATATTTCACATCAAGATTCGTTTTGAAACAAGGACGATGACGTATTTTGCGTAAAACATTGATTTGAATACGCTTTACTGGTACAATGTTATTCGGAGGTATATCATGGACGTCAAAGGCAGACCCCTTATTCCGATAAACTGTCTGTTTCAAGGCTGTTACAATCCCGCATACGAGGCGGAGATAGAGAAGTGCAAGGATAAGTGCTGGAAATACAATATGCTCAGTCCCAACGACCGCGAGGGCAGACAGGCTATACTGCGCGATCTGCTCGGTCATATGGGGGAGGGGGCGGAATTCGTGCCGCCTTTCTGGTGCGATTACGGATACAGGATATCGGTGGGGAACAATTTTTACGCCAATCACAACACCGTGATGCAGGACGGCGCGGGCATAACTTTCGGCGACAATGTTTTCATAGCCCCCAACTGCACTTTTTCCACTGCGGAACATCCCACCGATCCGGAACAGCGCAAAAAGGGGTTGGAGATCGCCAAACCGATAAAGATAGGCAACAACGTATGGATAGGAAGCAACGCGACCGTACTTGCGGGTGTGACGATCGGCGACGATACGGTGATAGGAGCGGGCAGCGTGGTCACGCGTGACGTTCCGTCGGGAGTCGTCGCAGTCGGCGTTCCGTGCCGCGTGGTCCGTGAGATCACCGAAGCCGACAAGTACCGTTATCCGATGTTCGATCCCGATACCTACGGAAAACAATGAGCGGCGGGCTTATACTTCTTTTCGACGTGGACGATACTCTGCTCGACTTCGCGAAGTCGGAGCGGCGTTCGATAATCCTCACGTTGCGGAGGTTCGGTCTGCCCGAGACCGAGGAGATCGTTGCTGCGTATTCCGAGATAAATCTGGCTTGTTGGAAACTGCTCGAAGACAACAAGATAACCCGCAAACAACTGGACAGACTGCGTTTCGATATCCTGTTCGAAAGGTTCGGCATAACGGGCGCGGACAGCGTGGCGGCGGGCGCGTGCTACCGCAAGGAACTGTCTTCGTCCGCGTACGTAATACGGGGATGCAGAGCGATGCTTGCGCGGCTTGCGGCGACGGACAGACTTTTCATCGTCACCAACGGGGCGGAAGCGACTCAGCTCAAACGCCTTAAAAAAGCCGGACTCGACGGGTTTTTCGAAAAGATATTCTATTCCGAGACCGTAGGGTACGCAAAGCCTTACAGGCAGTTTTTCGACTTTGTCGAGGCTGAAATAGACGGTTGGGACAGATCGCGCGCGGTGCTGATAGGGGATTCGCTTACGTCCGATATCGCCGGCGCTGCGGGAGCAGGGATAACGTCGGTATGGTTCAACCGCTTCGGAGCCGACAGGGGCAGCGCGCGTCCCGATTTCGAAGCGCGCGGTTACGCGGAACTGGAAGAGATACTGTCAAAGTTAAGGCGTAAGACAGGATAGGACAATGGACGGAACTGCAAAGAAAACCATACTCGTAGTAGACGACGATCCCGCCATATCCGCAATGCTTGCGGAGCAGCTTACTTCCGCGGGATACGACGCGGTATGCGCGTATTCGGGCAGCGAAGCGCTGCTCGCGGCGCGCAACTATTCGCCCGATCTCGTACTGCTCGATCTGTCGCTCCCCGGAAAGAGCGGAGAAGAAGTGCTGCGCGAACTGGGGACGATACCTGTCATAATAGTCAGCGCGCGATCGGATATCGACGGCAAGGTAAGGACATTGCTTGCGGGGGCGGCGGACTACGTCACCAAGCCGTTCGAGTTTGCCGAGCTGGAAGCGAGGATAAGAGTGGCTCTGCGCAAAAATTCGGGGACGGGCGAGGAACTGCGCTGCGGTCCCGTAACGATCGACGCCGCAAAGAGAAAGTGCCTGTGCTCGGGCGTCGAGGTCAGGCTTACGCGTACGGAATACGCGATACTGAAAGCTCTCGTCGTCGCGGGCGGCAACGTATTGACGAAAAATCAGTTGATGACCGCGATCGAGGAGGACACCCCCGATTGCGAAGAGAGCTCGCTCAAGACCCACGTCGCCAATCTGCGGGCAAAGCTGAAAACGGCGGGAGGATACGATCTCATCAGATCGGTATGGGGTATAGGATATACTCTTTGCGACAAATAATCTTGACCGAAACTTTACCTTTTATTGCGGGAATCTTGACTCCGAACGGGTATCATATAGTCAAACGATATAAGGAGGCTTTATGGAATATTGTTTGACTACTTACAATCTTGCCAAATCGTACGGAAGAAAGCCCGTGCTCCGCAACGTCAATATGCACGTCGAAAGGGGCGCGATATACGGGTTTGTCGGCAAGAACGGTTCGGGCAAAACCACGCTGATACGCTGCGTCACCGGACTGCAAAGACCTACGAGCGGAAGTTACGAATTGTTCGGCGTGTCCGATTCGGACGGAGCGTCCGCACGCGTCAGAAAAAGGATCGCGGCGATAGTCGAAACGCCTTCGGTCTATCCGTCCCTGTCCGCGAAAGACAATATGCTCATGCAGTGCGAGATACTCGGCATAGCCGATACTCGCAGGGTGGCGGACATTCTTGATTATGTGGGGTTAAGCTACACGGACACGAAAAAAGTCGCAAAATATTCTCTCGGTATGCGACAGCGCCTCGGCATAGCTCTGGCGCTGGTCGGAGGCCCCGATCTCATCATTCTGGACGAGCCCGTCAACGGTCTGGACCCGCAGGGTATAGTCGAGATAAGGGAACTGATCCTGCGGCTCAACCGCGAGAAGAACATGACGGTCGTCATATCCAGTCATATACTCGGAGAGCTTTCCAAACTTGCCACGCATTACGGTTTTATCGACGCGGGCAGTATAGTCAAAGAGATAAGCGCGAAAGAACTTGCGGACAAATGCCGCAAGAGCATATATGTCGAAGTCGACGATATAAAGGCGTTCTCGTGCGCGATGCAGTCGCGCGGGATCGAGCACAGGGTCGCGTCCGACCGCTCCGCCGAAATATACGGGGAGATCACCGTCACCGAGTTGGTCGCGCTGCTGTCCGGGTACGGATGTTCTCTGCGTACCGTCAGGGAACAGGACGAAGACCTCGAACGCTACTTCCTCGATCTGATAGGAGGCGAGCGGTCATGATCAATCTTCTCAGAGCCGATTTCAAACGGCTGTTCAAGAGCAGGGTAACCATATCTCTCGCCGTGCTGTACGCACTGTACGCTTTGGTAATGATAGTATTCATAGTCGCTGTCGATCAGAGCAGAGGAGGAGGGTACGGCAAAGAACTCATGGCGTCGGTGTTCGTGCAGACTTACAGCATTTTCGGCACGTTCCCCGTCGCGGGCTGCGGCGTCATGATATTGGCGGCGGTGCTGGTCGGAGCCGATTTCAGAAACGGTACGATCCGCAACAAACTCATATCCGGTCACGGCAGAACGGAAACGTATCTCTCGTCGTTCATAGCCGTAGCGGTCACGGCGCTCGCGTTTACCGCCGAGTATTATCTCATAATGTGCGCGGTAGGTCTGCCGATATACGGAGGGATGGCGTTGAGCGCGGAAAATGCCGCATGGTTCGTGTTCGACGGCTCTCTCACCGTGGTATCCTATGCTGCGGTCGCTACCTTCCTGACCTATACCGTACGCAGATACGAGGCATCTCTGACGATAGGCATTCTGGCGGCGTTCGCCATGTGTATCGTGACGGGACTTCTGATCTCCGCGGCGACGCAGCCCGAATTTATCGACGACTTGGTCGGATGGACGGCGGACGGATCGCCGATATTCGAAACCGTTCCTAATCCCGACAAGCTCAGCCCCGCTGTGGAGAAGTTTTTACTTCAGCTCTCGTACGTATTCCCGAGTTCGCAATGTCACTGGTATTACCGAGGCGGAGCGCCGACGTGGGAATTCGCCGCTTACTCGGGCGCATTGACCGTATTGTTCTCCGCAGCGGGAGCAGGCGTATTCGCAAAGAGAAATCTGAACTGAGTCCCGATTTTCGCGGGGCGTCGGAGGAATAATGGAAACTGTTCTCGCGATCGCAATATGCGTCGCGGCGGTATGCGCCGCCGCGGCGCTTGCGCTGTCTGTCAAAACGATAGCCGTGCGCCGCACTTTGGCGGACATGGCGGATACTTTGGAGGAAGCCGAGGATTCGAACGTCGTAGTACGCGTGCGAACGAGGGACAAGGCGGTCCGAGCGGCGGCAGAGGCGTTGAACGACGAATTGACAAAACTGCGGAAAGCGCGTTCCGAATACTCGCAGGGCAGCAGGGATCTCGATACCGCGATAGTGAACATGGCGCATGATCTCCGCACTCCGCTGACAGCCGCGCTCGGGTGGCTCGAACTGTGCGATAAGACGGACGATCCCGTCAAACTGCACGGATACGCTCAGGCTGCCCGCGACGCGGCGACAAGACTCAAAGAACTGACCGAAGAGCTGTTCGGGTATGCGCTCGCTCACGAAAAGGAGAAGCCCGAATTCGACAGGGCGGATCTGACCGAAGCGCTCAGGCGCGCGGTGCTTGCTTCATACGCCGCGTTCGGGCTCAAAGGCGTCGAGCCGAAGATCGATCTGCCCGACGCCCCCGTATGGGCGATCTCGGACTGCCGAATGTTGGAGAGGATCTTCGACAACATAATTTCCAATGCGCTCAAATACGGCAAAGACGGCTTTTTCGTTTCGCTCGACGAGAAGGGAGTGGTCAAAATTGGCAATAACTGCGAAGGGTTGGACAGCGTGGACGTAGCGAGAATGTTCGACAGGTTTTTTACGGTGAAAAACGCACGGTCTTCTTCGGGACTCGGGTTGTCGATAGCAAAGACGCTCACCGCAAGGCTGGGAGGGAAGATATACGCCGATCTGGACAAAGACGTGCTGACGGTCACCGTCGATTTTTCGCAAACGCTTTGCGAAATCGCGCGCGAAAAATGATTTTTCTCCGAAAATGTTTGACATCGCGGCGATTTGGTGCTATAACGGTGTCGATAAAGAAATTTATCTCGGAGGTTATGACTATGGACAAGTTCGAAAGACAGCAGCAGCTCGACGTAGAGAAATGGGTAGACAGCGAAAACAAGGGATACGATACCTGCGGTTTCTATTCTTACTGCGCGGCATGCGATAAGAGCGCGGAGAATCCCTGCGCCACCGCGGAAGAGAAGGCAAGCGCGAAGAAGCCCGCCAAGAAAGCCGCGAAGAAGCCGGCTGCCAAAAAGAGCAAGAAGACCGCTTGACGAGGTCGAAAAAATACGCGGCGTCCGCCGCGTATTTTTTTGCTTCGGATCAGTTGATTTACCGTTTGCCCGCTCCGGCTCCCGCCGCGACGGCGCACATCTCCGCGTTGAGCGCCGCGAGCATATCGGGATCGGCTTTCAATTCTTTACGGTCGTAGGTGACCAGTCCGTTCTGTTCGTTTTCCACGTCGGAAAGCTGGGTATAGATGGCTGCGCACAGACCTTCGCGCACCGCGGGAACGATCTGTTCTTCCAACAGTTTTCCGAGAGCGGCGTTGAGTTTGTCTTTATTTCGGAACACCAGATATCCGAACGTCTTCTTTTCATTGTATACGTGCCCCGATATCTTCATGCTGTATCCGCCGTATTCGCTCAGTACGACGTGGCGGCTCTCCTTCTTCGGCATACGGAACGGCAGTATATAGCGGTGGATGCTTCTTATCGGCGCGCCTTGATCGTACCATCCGCTCGTGGAGTCGATCAGCCTGGTGCCGTCCAGCTCGCGCAGTTTCGCGGTAAGACGTTCGCTGTCGAATTGTCCCCACGCCTCGTTGAATAAAGTCCACAGCGCTATGCAAGGACAGTTGTACAGCTGTTCCACCGTTTCGGTCATCTCTTGTTCGAAGAGTTTGCGTCCCTGCGCGTCCGTGCGGGCGAGCCTGCCGTAAGAGTTCTCTCCGTCGCCGATATTTATTCCGATCGTGGGGGCGACCATTATCCAGAAATTGTCGTACTTGCCTCCGCCGTTGACGATATCCTGCCACACTATCATTCCCAGTCGGTCGCAGTGGTAGTAAAAGCGCATACTTTCGACTTTGGCGTGTTTGCGCAGGGTGTTGAAGCCGCATTTTTTCGCCAGTTTGATATCGTATATGAGAGCTTCGTCCGACGGCGGAGTATAGATGCCGTCGGGCCAGTATCCCTGGTCGAGCAGACCTGTCATGAAATACGGCTCGCCGTTAAGGGTGAAGCACGGCTTGCCGTCGGCGCGTTTGCCGATGCCGAACTCGCGCAGAGCGAAATACGACCGCACTCTGTCGCCTTCCAACATTATGTCGAAGTGATACAGTCTGGGCGTTTCGGGCGACCAAAGGACGGGGGAGAGGACCTTGTAATCGATCTCTCCGCTGTGGGACTCGAAAGGTCTTCCGTCCTCGTCTATCATTATGAAATTTTTCGAGCCCGTGTTCGTGAACACCTTGATATTGACCGAGCCGCGCGAAATGTCGGGCGTGATCTTCAGCTTCGTGACGTAAGTGTCGGGCACGTATTCCAACCATACGCTCTGCCATATGCCCGACTGCGGGGTGTACCATATCCCGCCGTTTTTGCGGCGCTGTTTTCCGCGCGCCCCCACGCCTTGATCGGACGGGTCGCGGACGACGCATATCAATTCGTTTTTCTCTTCGGCGACCGCTTCGGCGGAAAAAGAGGTGTAGCCTCCCGTATGGCGCGTCAGCTCTTTTCCGTTCAAATATACTATGCAAAAGAAATCCGCCGCTCCGATGTGCAGCACGAATTTGTCGTCGGCCCTGCCGTCGAATACTGTTCGCAGGACGAGAGATTCGTCCGCGCCGAGAGTTCTGCCCACTCCGGACAGCGGAGATTCCAACGCGAACGGTACGCGGATCTTGCCGTCGTATTCCGTCCCGTCCTTGGGGAAATATTCGCCTTTTACTATCTTGTAATCCCACAGCCCGTCGAGATTGACGTAACTGCCGCGTACCATCTGCGGTCGGGGATATGCGGTCGTGTCCGCCGCCGCGCTCCATACGGTATCCAATGCCATAATTTACCTCCGACACCATTATAAAGCATATCGCGTTCGGTTTCAATACATTTTTCGGAACAGCCTTATCGACGGATCGTTACGTAGGACAGCGTGGGGGTACGGGCGGCGCGCGTCGGGAGGACCGTCGGAAAAGTGCGGAAAATTCCGGCGGCATATTGCAAGCGCGCGCGGTTTGGTGTATCATATGTATAACGGAAATAAACAGGAGAAGATATGAATATCTGCGAGAATGCCACGGAACTCATAGGCAATACTCCGCTGCTCAGACTCGGCGGACTGAAAAAGAGGCTCGGATTCAAGGCGAACGTGTTGGCGAAGCTGGAATCGTTCAATCCTTACAGCGTGAAGGACAGAGTCGCTCTGCGCATCATCGACGACGCGGAGAGATCGGGAAGATTGAAAAAGGGCGGCTCCATAGTTGAGCCGACGTCGGGGAATACGGGCATAGGTCTGGCGTTCGTCGGCGCGGTGAGAGGGTACAAAGTCACGTTGGTCATGCCGTCGAGCATGAGCGTGGAGAGGCGAAAGATACTTGCAATGCTCGGCGCCGAGCTCGTGCTGACAGACGCGGCTCTCGGTATGAAAGGCGCTCTCGACGAGGCGGACAGGATAGCGCGCGAAACGGGAGCTTTTTTGGCGGATCAATTCGCCAATCCGTCCAACGTAAAGGCGCACGAAACGACGACCGCTCGCGAGATATACGACGCCACGGAAGGCAAGGTCGACGCGTTCGTCGCGGCGATCGGCACGGGCGGTACTCTGACGGGTACGGCGAAGGCGCTCAAAGCGAAGATCCCCGGACTGAAAGCGTACGGGGTGGAGCCGGCTTCGTCGCCTCTGCTCACGAAAGGTTGGGCGGGGCCGCACGGCATACAGGGCGCGGGAGCTAATTTCGTGCCCGAGATACTCGATCTGTCGGTAGCGGACGGCATCGTTGACGTTACCGAAAGGCAGGCGTACGACACGGCGCGGCTGCTTGCAAAATGCGACGGGATACTTGCGGGCATATCGTCGGGAGCGGCGCTGTATGCCGCGGTCGAGCTGGCGCAAAAGAAAGAATACGCCGATAAAAACATAGTCGTCGTTCTGCCCGATACGGGAGAGCGGTATATGTCTACGGAGCTCTTTGAAAACGGGGACAGAAGCTAAACGCGGCTACGGCGTGTTCGGGACGCGACGCGGCGACAGGGCGAAGATATTTTTCCGCAAGGCGCGGAGTCTGCTGTACGTGGACAGGTGCGTCTGCGTCGGCTGCGGGGCGGAACTTCCGCAGTCCGTACGGGGCGGCTTGTGTTCGGAGTGCCTTTCGCGCAGCATTGCGCTCGGATCGGATATATGCGCAAAGTGCGGCAGGATAGTCGCCAACGAAGCGGATTACTGCGACACTTGCATAAACCGCGACCGACATTTCGAAAAAGCGCGTTCGTGCTTCGTCTACGACGGCGTGCCGAAGAAGCTTATCTACGGATTGAAATTCGGCGGTAAGAGGTATCTGGCGTCCTTTCTCGCCGAATCGATGACCGACAGATATCTGGACGAGAATTACGACTGCGACTGCGTTATCGCGGTGCCTCTGTCGGAGAAGAGAAAGAAAAAGAGAGGCTACAATCAGTCCGAGCTGCTGGCCGAAGAGATATCGGGACAGCTGAAGCTCCCTCTGCTGACGGGCGCATTGGAGAAGATACGCGACAACAAGGCTCAGGCGAAACTTCGCGTGAACGAGAGGGAAGAAAACGTGCGCGGAGCGTACGAAGTGAAAGACAAAGCCGCCGTAAAGGGGAAGAGGATACTCGTCGTAGACGACGTTATCACGACGGGAGCGACCGCGAGCGAAGTCGCGCATATGCTTTACAAAGCGAAAGCGAGGAGCGTAAAAGTGCTGACGTATGCGTCAACGCGCTATACCGCTCCTTCCGAAAACATATTCGACGAGGAGGATGTTTATGAAGACGAGATGGTATAAGGACGCGTTCTTTTATCAGATCTATCCGCGCAGCTTCTGCGACGGCAACGGGGACGGTATCGGCGATCTGCGCGGTATAATATCCAAACTGGATTACATAAAGGATCTCGGCGTCAATGCGGTATGGCTCTCGCCGTGTTACAAGTCGCCCAACGACGACAACGGATACGATATCAGCGACTACCGCGACATCATGGACGAATTCGGTACGATGGCGGATTTCGAGGAATTGATAAACGGTCTGCACGAGCGCGGCATAAAGCTCATCATGGATCTTGTCGTCAATCACACGTCCGACGAACACTGGTGGTTCAAAGAGAGCCGTTCGTCCAAGGCAAATCCGTACCGCGACTACTATTACTGGAAAAAGGGCAGGGGCAAGAACGGCAAACGCCCTCCCAACAACTGGATGTCCAATTTTCTCGGACCGGCATGGAAGTATGAGGAGAATACCGACGAGTGGTATCTGCACATCTTTTCCTACAAACAGCCCGATCTCAACTGGAACAACCCCAAGGTGCGGCAGGAAGTCGCCGACATATGCAATTTCTGGTTCGAAAAGGGCGTGGACGGATTCCGCTGCGACGTGATAACCTATATATCCAAAAAGGACGGACTGCCCAACGGCAAGATCAAACTGCCGCTGATCGGATTCGAGCAATATTGCCTTACGGAGAATTACCACAAATTCATCAAAGAAGTCGCCGACAAGTCGTGGAACCGCTACGATACGACGATAGTGGGCGAAGCGATGGGCATCACTTCGTCCAACGCCGCCCAATATATCGACGAGAGCGTGGGCGAACTGGACTGCGTGTTCGCGTTCGAGCATACCAACTGCGACCGCTATACCCAGATCCTGCCGCACAAACTCAGCGTGAAGAAGCTGAAGAGCATTTTCGCCAGGTGGCAGGCTCTGCCCGAAACGTGCACGCCGACTTTGTTTTTCGAGAATCACGACCAGCCGCGCAGCGTGCCGCGCTTCGTCGGTTACGACTGCGGCGAGCACAGGGACAAGGCGGCGAAAATGCTTCCCGTCGCGCTTTATATGCAAAGGGGAGTGCCGTTCGTGTTCCAAGGGCAGGAGCTGGGCATGAGCGATATCCCGATCGGCAGGGAGGGCGAAGTGTGGCGCGACGGCAAGCCCGTCAAGGCGGTGCTCAAAGAGGAAGAAGTGTACAAGGATATCCTGTCCGTCAACGCCATGAAGATGTTCCGCAAACGCGCTCCGTTCCTCATGCCGATAGTCAAAAAGGTGCTCAAAAAGGTCGCCCGCGACCATGCGCGTACCCCGATGCAGTGGAGCGACGCCGCCAACGCGGGGTTCTGCCCCGAGGGCGTGGAGCCTTGGATGACGGTCAATCCCGACTATAAGAGAGTCAACGTCGCCGCCGAACAGGCGGACGGGGACAGCGTTCTGAACTATTACAAGAAGCTTATCGCGTTCCGCAGATCAAGCGATTGCGTAAAGCGGGGCAAGTTCAAAGAATATTACGCAAAGAGCGGTAAGCTGTATGTCTACGAACGCCGTACCGAACAGAGCACCGTCGCCGTCGTCTGCAATTTTACCAAGACGGAGCAGCCGTTCGCTCTGCCCGAGGAATGGAAAGGCAAAGAGAGCGAATGCAGACTGTGCAATTACGACGAGATAAGACCTCTTGCGGACAGAATGCTGCGTCCGTTCGAGGCTGCCGTGTACGAGTTCTGATACCGGATCTCGGATGCGGGATTACGGCGCGCGACGGCGCGCCGCTTTCGCATAGATCGCGGCGTCCGCCCACGGCGATCCGAATGCGTCCGACGCCGCGCGGCAAGCGTTTTGCACCCGACGAGCGTTCCTGTTGCGATATGGCGAAAAATGCATAAAAAAACGTATACGTGTAGGTTTTTTTAGTTGAAAACACGCGTCATACGTGTTATAATTAAAGCATATCTATCCTGAGAGGAGGAAATTATGGCTAAAAAGAAACCGGATAGCGAAGTCACGGAAGAGACTTCTGCGGTAGATCTCGGTGACGAGCAGGCGATCGTCGAAGAACCCGAGAAAAAGAAAGGAACTCTGTTGCAGTTGGTGCTTTTCATCGCGTTGAGCATCATAGCCTGCGTGGTCCAGATGTTGATAATCAACTATCTGCCCATGGCTATCAAAAACGACACTATGGTCGACGCGTGGATATTCTCCCAACCGCTCAACTCTCTTATAGGTTTTTTGGTAGGTAATGTCGTAGCGAAGCTGCTTTCTTACTTCCTTAACAGAAAAGCTACTTTCGGTGCCCGTAAGCATTTCGCGTTCAGCATGACCGTATACGTCATAATGTGCGTCGTGCTCATTATAGTAGAAACTTTGATCGGAGAACCGCTTAAACAGCAGTATATAGCGCTTCTCGGAGATTCTATGGCGAAAGTATCGTTCTTTGCGAGCGATATCGAGGGTTGGTGTAATATCCTTTCCATCATCACATATTCCTGCGCCGATCTTATTATCGTGTTCATCATGAACAAATTAGTGATCATGAACGATCACATATTCGACAGATTCGAGAAGAAAAAGGCTGTCGCGGCTGAAGGCGAGGAAAATGCTGCAGAGCAGCAGACCGACAGCGACGTCGTTGACAACGACGAAGCGGTAGCCGAGATCGTTGCCGATTCCGTAACCGAACAGTCAGAAGTTTCGGAGGGAGCGTCCGCGGTCGATAACGGCGTAGAGGCGGAAGTTCCCGCAGAGGAAGCCGTCGCTTATGAGGGATCGGTCGAGGAGACGGCGGAAGAGCCCGCCGAGGCAGTCGAAGAGACCGTTTCCGAAGAGACGGTCGCAGAGCAGCTCGAGGAAGAAGCCGTAGTCGAAGAAACGGAAAAAGCCGCAGCGGATGAGCCCGCCACGGAGGAAGACGTCCCCGCTGAAGAGGCTGAGAATAAGGAAGAGGTCGCGGAGGCGGAAGTCCCCTCAGAGGAAGCCGCAGCGTACGAGGAACCTGCCGAGGAGGCGCAGGAAGCTCCCGTCGAGATAGAGGAAGCTCCCGTCGAAGAAACCGTCGTTGAACAGACCGCCGCCGAGGAGAAAGCCGAAGAAGCGCCTGTCGACGAGAATGTCGTCGAAGAGCCCGCTCCCGTAGAAGAGAGCGAAGCGGCGCCTGCGGAAGCGAACGAGGCTCCCGTCGAAGAAGTTGCCGCCGCAGAGGAGAAACCCGTCGAGAAGAAGTCCTCCGCGAAAAAGGCTCCCGCAAAGAAGCCTGCCGCAAAGAAGACCGCGGATAAAAAGCCCGCCGCAAAGAAAGCGGACGAGAAGAAGACTGCGGCAAAGAAGACGGACGAGAAGAAGCCCGCCGCCAAGAAGACCGCGGATAAAAAGACTGAGGCAAAGAAGGACGAACCCAAGAAGACTGCGGCAAAACCCGAGGCGAAGGAACCCGTAAACAACGTGACCGTGTTGTTCGACGCGCCCGAGACCGAAGGACCCAAGGGCAAGTTCGTCATCATCAAGGACGAGATCAACCCGATGCGCCCGTACAAGTTCCAGCTCAAAGCCAACAACGGACAGGTGCTGTACGAGAGCGAAGGATACAAGATCAAGCCCAGAGCCAAGCAGATCGAAGTGTTCCGCAATACGATCAATAACGGATCCGTTGCTTTCGATTCCGAGAAGAACGGAACCTATCGTTACAAGCTGTTCAAGCCGGACGGCACGCTTTACGGCGTAGGCGAAGGCTATAAGACCAAAGCCGCCGCGGAGAGTGCGATCGAGTCGGTCAAGAACTTCTGCAACACGTCCAATACTCTCGAAGATACGACTTTGGGAGAATAAGATAGATCGCTGTCATGCGCACGCGCGTCCGAAAGGGCGCGCGTTTTCCGTATTTCGGTAAAAGGATAAGAAACGCGCAGGGGAGAAAGGCGAAGGAAAAGGACGGCTGAAACGAAGGATAAAAGCCGTCGTTAAAAGCGTAAAGCGAAGCGTAACGGACGTTGCGGGAGAGTTGTGCAGCGGAAAAGGGCGCTCGGCAGGACTTGCGTCGACTTGTCCGTAATATGCGCATTTGCTCCGTCGGCACCGATATACGTATTCCCGAGCCGTGCGACGCAGTATTCGTCGATACGCTGAGCGGTCTTTTGAAAGTACGTTTACGGCGTGAAAAGCCGACAAAAAAGCCGCCCCGAAGGGCGGCTCTCATTATTTTTATCCAATATTATTTCCTCTGCATTGCTTTGACGGCTGCGTCGACGATGTTGCTCGGATTTAGACCGTATCTGTCGGCGAGATAAGCCATTTTGCCGACTTCGCCGAATTGGTCTTTTACGCTCACGCTCTCGACGGGGACGGGGCACAGTCCGGAGGTCACTTCCGATACCGCGCTCGTAAGGCCGTTGAATATATTGTGGTTTTCGGCGACGACGACCGCGCCCGTCTTTTTGACGGATCTGACGATCGTTTCTTCGTCGATCGGTTTCCAGGTGTAGACGTTGACTATCTCTGCGTCTATGCCGCGATCCTTGAGTATCTCCGCTGCTTTGATCGCACGGTCTACCATGATACCGCTGGCAATGATCGTGACGTCGCGACCGGACCTTACGGTAAAGGCTTTGAACAGATCGAACTGCGCGCCGTCTTCGAATATCTTTTCCGTCTTTTTGCGGAACAGACGGATATATACGGCTCCTTTGTAGTCGGCTATCTGAGGCATCAGCGATTTGAGCATGGCTCCGTCGGTCGGTTCCACGCAGACCATCTGCGGTATACCGCGCATTATGCCCATGTCCTCGAACGGCATATGAGTGCCGCCGTTGAGCTCTGCGCAGATGCCGGGGTCGGTGCCGACTATTTTGACGTTCTGTTTGCTGTAAGCTACCGAGATGAATATCTGATCGAAACAGCGGCGAGTGGCAAACGTGGCGAAAGAAGAGCAGAAGGGCACTTTGCCGCAGGTCGCAAGACCGGCGGATATACCGATCATATTCGCTTCGGCTACGCCTACGTCGAAGAAACGGTCGGGATACGCCTTTTTGAAAGGGCCCGTCTTGATACAGTTCATCAGGTCGGCTTCGACGACGACGATATCTTTGTTCGTCTTCGCCATTTCTATAAGACTGTCGCAGTATATCTCGCGCATCTCTTTAAGATCTTGCATCAGTCTGCCTCCTTATTGCAGAATTCGCGCCATTCGGCTTCGGATATGCTGAAGCTGTGGCTGCCCACGCCCTTGCTCTCGGCAAAGGGCACTCCGTGTCCCTTTACGGTGTCCAGAACGATGCAAGTGCATACGCCCTTGGCTTTGTGCGCGCGGTCGATCGCAGCGGATATCGCGGCGATATCGTGTCCGTTCACGCGTTCCGAACGCAGATTGAACGCTTCGCATTTTTTGTCGAAAGGCTCGATGCTGTTGATCGCGTCGGTGTAGTCGTCTATCTGCATTTTGTTGTTGTCGAGGAAGATCGTCAGATTATCCAGTTTCATGTTGCCTGCGTACATCATCGCCTCCCAGATCTGACCTTCCTGAGATTCGCCGTCGCCTATGACGGCGTAAACTCTGTAATCTTTTTTGTCTATCTTCGCGGCGAGAGCCATGCCGACCGCGCAGCTGAGCCCCTGGCCGAGAGAACCTGCGGTCATATCGACGCCCACGGTCTTGTTCATGTCGCAATGCGACGGCAGTTCGGTCCCCGGGAGATTGAGAGTTTTGATCTTTTCGAGCGGGAAATATCCTTTGTCGGCAAGCACGGAATAAAGAGCCGGACCTGCGTGACCTTTGCTCAAAACTATCCTGTCGCGGTCGGGATCTTTGGGATCGGACGGATTAACGCGCGCTTTGTCGTAATACAGAACGGTCAGAAGTTCGACTATCGAGAGCGATCCTCCGACGTGTCCGACGCCGAGCCTGCCGATCATCTCGATGATCAGTTTGCGTATATCGTCGGCTTTGCCGTTCAGAAATTCGAGTTTCTCCTTGTTCATAACTGCCTCCGACACTATTATAACATAACGGGCGCGGTTTTCAAAAAACTTTGACGTCGTTTTTGCCCCGTTTTTTAAGTTAATTATTTGACGCTCCCGTTTCGGCGGAATGCGTGCGGCGATAGCGGCTTCGATATTTGTGTTTTGCGACCGCGCCTCGGTTTTGCGCGTCCTTTCATGCTCGGCAGCGATAGCGGCGCTCGCTCCGTCGGTCCGTATCATTATCATCGCACCTCGATTTGCCGTTTACGAGGGGCGGAACGCTAGTCGACGCGAGCGTATGAGGCGGCGGATCGCGCACGGTCGCCGCTTTTACGGATCTCGCGAGAGATCATGAGCATGATATCTCATGAACATGACGGCATATGAGGACATGGTCTTGCACGCATATGCGCTTATCGGCGTTCGTTCATGCGATCTCAGGGCGAAAAGCGCTTCATTACGCCTTGTTCCGCTTGCCAAGCCCGCGCGTATGCAGTATAATTTTATAAAACCGTTTTTCGAGAGGAAGTTATGTTACTGAGCAAACTGGTTTGCGAGAGAATGAAGGAAGTCCCGCAGGACGCCAAGATAAAGAGCCACGTGCTTTTGGTCCGCGCGGGATTTATCAAGCAGGTCGCGGGCGGCATCTATACGATGACGATGCCCTGTCAGAAAATGAGCCTGAAAATACAAAAGATAATCCGCGAGGAGATGGATGCCGAGGACGGGCAGGAAGTGCTTTTCCCCGTCGTGATGCCGCGCGAGTTGTGGGAACAGTCCGGCAGATATTCTTCCATCGGGCAGGAGATGGTGCGTTTTAAGGACAGAGGCGACCGCGATATGCTTCTCGGCATGACGCACGAAGAGGCCGCGGTGCATCTTGCCAATCATACCGTATCCAGCTATCAGCAGCTGCCCATGATGATATATCAGTTGCAGACCAAGTTCCGCGACGAGGCGAGACCCCGCGGAGGTCTGATCCGCGTACGCGAATTCACGATGAAGGACGCGTATTCCTTCCATTGCGACAGCGCCGATCTCGAAAAGTATTACTATCGTATGTACGACGCCTATTACCGCATATTCAGGCGGATAGGGCTCAAAAATTTCATCGACGTCAAGTCGGACAGCGGCATGATGGGAGGCTCGGTCGCTCACGAATTCATGCTGATCACGCCCGACGGCGAGGACAGCATCGTTTTCTGCAACGACTGTGATTACAGAGCCAATATGGAAGTCGCCGTTTCGGTCATAGACAGACCCGAGGCGGAAGACGAACCGATGCGCGAGATATATACCGGCGAAGACAAGACGATAGAGGAAGTCTGCGCAAGACTGAACATTCCCGCAAGCCGTACCGTCAAAGCCGTGGTTTACGCGGTAAAGGGCGACAGCGACGAGCTTGTGGTCGCGTTCATTCGCGGCGATCTCGAAGTCAACGAGGCAAAGCTCAAAAAGGTGTTGGGCAAGAACGTCGTAGCTTACGACGGGGGCATAAGCGAGGATATCGTCTGCGGCAATATAGGCGCGATAGGTCTTTCGGATAAGATCGTCAAGGTGTTCGACAAGTCGCTCGAAGGTTGCAAAGGCATGGTGACGGGCGCGAATAAGCCCGAATATCATATTGCGGGAGTCAACGTCGCGCGCGATTTCGGAGATGTGACGTTCGTAGACGTCGCAAAAGCCGCCGCAGGGCACCGTTGCCCCGTATGCGGAGGCGCTCTCCGCGTGGAGAACGGTATCGAGATAGGCAATATCTTCCAGTTGGGGACGAAATATACCGCTTCCATGAATATGACCGTCAACGGTCCGGACGGAACGGCGTTCAATCCGATCATGGGCTGTTACGGGATCGGCGTGGGCAGGGCGATAGGTTCTATCGCGCAGGAGTCCAACGACGAATACGGATTGATACTGCCTATGAGCGTCGCTCCGTGGCAGGTCCATATCTGCGCGCTGCGTTACGACGACGATGCTGTCAGGAGCAAAGCCGACAAACTGTATGCCGACCTGCGCGCAGCGGGAGTCGAGGTGTTGTTCGACGACAGGAACTGCGGCGCGGGCGTCAAGTTCGCGGACGCTGACCTTATGGGTATGCCGATACGCGTCGTCATATCTCCCAAAACGCTTGCCGAAGATAAGGTCGAGATCAAGTTGAGAAGAGAAAAGACCGCCGAGCGCGTCGATCTGTCCGAAGCGGTTTCCGAGATATGCCGCACGATCGAAAAAGAGCTCGAAGCTTTGAAATAAGTCTTTCAAATATCGGCGCGGTGACGCTCGCAGCGTCACCGCGTTTTTGTTTACCCGATACGATCAAGAAAAGACGGTTGCGGCGCGTATCCGGACGCGCGTATCTTACCGTAAGAAAAACGCCGCCGTGCAGGCGGCGCGCAAGTCCGTTTCGAAAGCCGGAAGTCACGGAGCCAACGCGGCGATAACGCAAAGCTTGCGCCGTAAAGGATGCGCGGTAGGCGCGGACTGCGAAGTCAGAGGAAGAATACCGACAAACCGTACAGCACTTGTGCGGAGCAGTAACTTATCATTACGAAGAACGGCGCGACTTTGGGCGGTATCTTTGCGGCAGGGCAGTATGTCTTGAGACCGAGCAGTATGTCCGAGAACGTGAACAAAACCGTGGCGACAAGGACTATAATGCCCGCGTCGCTTTGATTGCCGAGGAAGAACGACGCGCCTCCTATGATCGTGCCGCCGAGCACGAGGAAATAGAAGATCATAAGGAAGCTTTTCGTCTTGCTCAAAGTGATCTTGCCCGAAAGTATGACCGCGAGCATTATCAGAGGCAGTACGGGCAGCGCGATGAGAAGGTGCGGGGTCTGGGATATGGGCGCGTAGTAGTAGAGCAGTATGAGATAGATGACGTGTCCCACGAAAAAATTCGCCGTGCCGACTACTCCGAAGAAGCCTTCGTCATAGCTGCCTTTCGGGAAAAACGCGTCCATGCACAGCATGATATCCCCGATCGCTCCGAAGATGAGAGCGCAGAGTATAAATATCCCGTATTCGAGATTTTCGGGATTCAGTAATATAGCGATGACTCCGCAGCAGAGAAAACACAGGCTTGCGAGCAATTTGAACACGAATTCTCTGTGACGGTGACCGCGCACGTCGCAGAAGGCTTTCGCTCCCGCGAACACGACGCACATAACTCCGATTGCGATGAACCAATCCATAATTATATGATACTTGATGGCGCGCGCATTGTCAACAGCGTATCGCGCGCAAAAGCTCTATTTGAGTCGTTTGGAAAACCCCGAATGCGTTTTCAGTCTTACGGAGAGCATGTCGGTGGCTGGGTTGTAGGTCGCAAGAGCTATCTCCGAGAGATTTTTCGAGTTTTCGCCGAGATTGGCTTCCAGCCATTCGCGGGATTTGTTG
This sequence comes from Candidatus Ornithoclostridium excrementipullorum, assembly GCA_018716085.1. Lineage (GTDB taxonomy): Bacteria > Bacillota > Clostridia > Christensenellales > UBA3700 > Ornithoclostridium > Ornithoclostridium excrementipullorum. The sequence goes on from DVKK01000047.1 coordinate 47,206, forward strand.
TATTGTATGAGTCCCGTATCGTATATCCTGCCGTCGATCACGAACGGCGTTATCAACGTGACTTCGGGGAGTTTGTCTTTGCGCACGTCTTCCGCCGTAGCGGGTTGCTTGCCCGCTTTTGGCAGGATACTGAGTTCTCCGCTCGTTTCGAACACGGCATATGCGATGTCGTCGATGTCGAAATATCCCGCGGTACGGCACATACCGAGAAGGGCGTTGACGTCCAGTTTGCTCTTGACGAGATTGCGGTAATCGAGTTCTCCGTCGCTGATGAGCACTATGGGCGAGCCTTTGAGGAGCCGTTTGAGGAACGGGGTCTTGCGTTCGGCGAACGCTATCGCGAGGCTGAGTACGAAATAGATCGCGATGGCAATACAGTATATACGCCAGTCCGCTTCCCGGTCTATCGCCCATTCGGCGGATATCGATCCCAGCGAGATCCCGATCACGTAGTCGCTGAACGTGAGTTCCGCGATCTGCTTTTTGCCCAGAAGTTTCGCCAGTATGAACAGCGACACGAAAGATATCAAAGAATTGACGGCGACTTGTCCGAGAATACCCATAGCGCGAGTATTCCCGAAACGGAGACGTTTAACCGCATACCGTGCGTCGCGGCGAAAACGTGTAAGGCACGCGCTTGCCGGCGGAGGGGATCATTGCCGCAAAACGCATGAGGGGAAGGCTCGGGCGGAATGCGCCGCCGCAATATCCGGGCATATTTTCGTTCGGTCGTAAACGAAGCGTTTACCTACACGGGTAGGCGTTTTCGATAAGATAAACCACTCGCGGAAAAAATAAGAGAGGGCGGCTAAACGCCGCCCGCAAACGTTATCGGTCCTGTTTCGGCAAGAACCCGAAAAGGTGGGAAATGTTCATGTCCTTCGGAATATTCTTGCCGTGATTGCCCGTACCTATCAGCATGCGGTGTACGCCGTGATCGGGGCACATACCTATCAAGGTGTCGTGTCCGCTCCAATGTTCTTTGACCGCGGCGACGAGTTTGTCGAAATTGACGTTGTAGCAATCGAGCGCGCGGCGGGCTCTGCGCGACTTGGGGTGCGTGAAATGTATCGCGTCGTCATAGCGCTGATTGTAGACGCAGAGAAGATCGTATTCGTCTTTCTTTATCAGCTCGAGCGCTTTTTCCACGACTTCGTCGTCGTACCGTTCGCTGAAATAATCCATGTCCCTGCCGCGGAAGATCCTGTCCATGCTCTGGTTTTTTACGCTCACTATGCAGGGCTTTTTGCCCGCTTTTATGAAGGCGTCGAATATCGAATCTATCGTCACCACAGGCTTTTCGTATTTGAGTATCCCGTGGACTTCGGGCTCGGCCCCCGTGTACATCGAAGCGAAGCATACGGGCGTTTTGGGCGGGAAGACCGTTATGAATCTGTGGCGGACGGGCGCGTATTCCAGACTCCGCGCGAATTTACCGATGTATTTGTCCATGACCCAATCGCCGATCGCGTCGGGATTGTATATCATTATCCTGTCCGCGGTAAACGCTCCGTAGCGGGAGAAGAGCTCGTCCGTCAGTTCCGTACTGGCGGGGGCGGCTTGTTCGGGCGGTCTTACGCCGGCGGCTTTGCAAAGAGCCGCGCACAGACCGGTCATCGGATCCGTAAAAAATCCGTGTTCGTCTTTCATGTTTTCTCCTGTCATTCTTCGAACGTACGGTAGAACCAGTTGATGAAGTTCAGCGGTTTGAAGAACAGTTGTTTCCTGTATTGTTTGTCTGCGCGTATACCGAACTTTCTGGGGATATCCGCCAGCGAACGCACGCGCAGTTTCTTGTCCAGAGTTTCCTTGTCCGCGCCGTCGATGCGGGCGGTCACGGTCTTGTATTCTCCCGCTTTGAGATCGAAGAAATTGTCGCTCCAGACTGCGTTTATTCCGTCCAGCATCAGCTCCACGCCTCTTGCGTAAGAGTTAGCCCTTACCGTGACGGAATACGTATCTCCGTCGTACGAAGTGGTGTGTCCGAGCGGAGAGGCGGGAAGTTCGGCATATTTTTCCTTGACCAGAGTGCGCGTTCTTTCCGATATGAGGGCGCCTTGTTCGTCGTAAAGTTCGGCGTACGCTATCGTGTCGGCGTCGCGCGTTTTGCCCTTCGGGTTTTTCACGCTTGCGACGGGTATCACGCTTTGCGCGGGACAATCGAATTCTTTTTCCACGCGTTCGATATTTTCTCCGCCCATTGTCATGAAGCCGCATACCGCCTTGAAGCGGCGGTCTTTCATCGAATCGTTGACGACGTGGAAGTCCGCGCTCTTGCTTTTGAGCGATACGGTAACGGTGACGGGGGCGTTGAATTCGCGCGCGCGATAGGTCACGGCTTTGAGATTGCGGTACCAGTCGATCCCCGCCCACGAGGTCACTCCCCAGCAGTCGTTGTACTGCCAGTAGAGAGCGCCGTTGCAGCGTCCTTTGTTGCGGCGCCAGTGTTCGGTCGCGTCCTGAGCGCAGTCTGCCTGATCGAGCTGACTGAGATAGACGAGATCCCACAGCCGTTCGGGCGTCCAGTATCTGTCGATGATGTAAAACTGCGTGCGGGAATTTCCGCACATGGCTTTCTGATGTCCTTTCATCAAAGGATCGGACAATGCGTCGGGAAGTTCGCCCGAGCAGAACGTTCGGATCGTATTTTCGTGAGCGAACGCCTGGAAGCCGAATTCACTGCAAAATCTGGTGTAATTCCCGAGCAGATAACTCACGGGGCGAAGACCGTGCCACGCTTTCCACAGGTGCGTGTCGCCGACGTCGGGAGAGTTGATGCGTTTGAGAAATTTGCTTCCCGTGGGAGACCCCGGATGATAGGGCGTGACGTCGTCGTACTCGGCTATCTTCGCGGGCAGACGTTTATAGAAGAGTTTTTCGGTCCTCTTAATGTTATCGCGCATGAACCGCCATGCCGCGGACATCTGTTCGATCTCGTTGTTGCCGTTCCACAGCGCGAGCGAAGCGTGATGGCGCAGTCGCGTCACGTTGTCGGCGATCTCGGCGTCGATCTCCGCCATAAAATCTTCCCTTCTGTACGGGAAAGGCGAGCAGGCGAACATACAGTCCTGCCATACGAGAATGCCGTAGCGGTCGCACAGATCGTAGAAATCGTCGCTTTCGTAGTATGCGCCGCCCCAAACCCTGAGCATATTCATATTTGCGTGAGCGGCGGTGCTTATGAGAAATTCGATATCGTCGCGGGTGGTACGTGAGATAAAGCTGTCCGTCGGGACCCAGTTCGCGCCCTTGGCGAAGACCTTGACGCCGTTGAGAACGAAGCAGAAATTACTGCCGTATTTATCCTTGGATCTGTCCAGAACGATCGTGCGCAGTCCGATCGTATATTCGAGTACGCGGTCGGGCTCGTCTTCGGCATATGCGCGCAGAGTATACAGGGGCTGATCGCCCAATCCGTTGCACCACCACAGACGGGGAGACGTTATGACCGTCTCCGCGTCGCCGGTTGCCGAGAAGGACGATTCTTCGCCGTCGGGAGAAACGAGAGTATAACCCACTCTGCCGCCTTCGCCTCCGTCGAATTCGGGCGACAGTTTCAACGTCACGCTGCCGTTTTCGTGGATCTGCCTGATGCGCACGGAAGACAGTTTCGCTCCGTTATACGCCTCGATGTAGACCGGTTTTATCATGCCGCATTGCAGCAGATGTGGAGCCCAGTCCCAGCCGAAGTGGTACGCGGGTTTGCGGATATGGCACGATCCGGCTTCGCCTTCGGTGGTATTGAGCATGGGCATTGCCTTTTGCCATTGCGCGATATATTCGAGGCAGTTGAGAAATTTGACGCTTATCGTGTTCTCGCCTTCGGTCAGCGCGTCTTTGACGTCGAAAACGTATCTGCGGTAAGCGTTCTGCGTCGTACCGATCTCCTTGCCGTTTACGGATATCTCGGCGAGAGTATCGAGCATTTCGAAGACCAGTTCGCACTTTTCCGCGTCGAGGATCTCGGGCGCTACTTCGAAAGTGCGGGTGTATATCCAGTTATGTTCGCCCACCCATTGGACGGCCTTTTCGTTGCAGCCGAGGAACGGGTCGGGGATTATCTCCGCCCGCATAAGGTCGAGGAAGTTGCATCCGGGGACCTGAGCGGGAATATTTTCGACTCTGTCGTTATCTGTCAGGGACCAGACTCCGTTTAGACCGATCTGCTTCATCAACACACCTCCGGAACGGCGCCGCACAGCGACGCGTTCGGTATATTTATTATATTTTAAATTATTTTTATATAATAGTCAACATTTGCGCGCTTGCAAGCGCGTATTTTGCGAAAATTATCGCTTCGGGAGATAAAATCGCGCGCGTAGACGCGAATCGGAGAAGAGAAGGAGTATCGGGTCAGTCGACGTTCTCCGTCTGTCCGATACCGGGATCCTCCTCTGCGGCAGTTTCTTTTTCCGCGGCTTTTGCCGCGCGCAGTCTGTCGGCGTCTTTGGCGACGAACGCTATCGGAACGATCGACAGGAGCGCGACCACCGCCGCCGCGAGGAATATCTCGAACGGGGGAGACGTCACGCCTCCGTCGTTCGCGCTGAAAGAGTTGATGCCTATCGCAAGCGAGATCACGGGCCCGACGACCATCGGTATCAACACGGTGAAGCACATACGGACTCCTTGAAAACGTCCTTCGAAACCTTTGGGTATATAGTCCTGAAAAGTCGCCATGAGCGCGCCGTTGGTGCACAGCATGGAACCGAGCATCACCGTACCTCCGACGTACAGCATGGGTAGATACGAGCTTGCGCCCAGAAATTTGGTCAGATATATCGAAAATGTGCCTATCGTCATGACGACGGCAAGGGGAACGAAAAACTTTTTTCGTCCGAATCTGTCGTACAGCACGCCGAAAACTCCCGTGATGACCGCCGACAGCACTATGACCGTCCCGAGCGGAAGGATATAGTCGGTTATACCGAGAGTCGCCGTGATGAAATTGATGAGATATGACATAAAAGTCTGCTGCGCGATCCCCGCAAGCGAGAGCGCCGCAAGACAGACGAACATAAACTTGTTTTCTTTGACTACGGACGGGCGGAAGCCGTAAAAGACGTCTTTCGCGCTGCGCATATCCGAACGTACGATCCCGGGTTTGTCTTTTATTAGAAATACCGAGGCAATGCCGCACACGATCGGGATCGCGCCCAGTACGATGAAAAACGCCGAGTAATTGCCTTTGTCGTATGTGAACATCGCCACCGCTATCGCCGCGACGGTAGCGAGAACGGGCATTACGGACAGGACGGTGTTGACTTTTCCGCGGTTGGAAGAGTCCGTCACGTCTGTCACCCATGCGTTGAAGGCCGCGTCGTTGGCGGTGGAGCCCACCAACGTCATCACGCAGTCGAATACGACCAGCAAAGTTATGACGAGCGGCGCTTCGTCGGGGGAGGGATCTGCGCCGAGCGCGGCAAAGAGCATTATCGTAAAGCCCCAGAGCAAGTAACCTGCCGAAATGAAGATCTTTCGCCTGCCCGCTTTGTCGCTGAGCGCGCCCGCAAAGACTGTCGTGACCGTGGCGGTCACCGCCGACAACACGACCATTAAAGTGGTGACGATGAAATAGTAATTGCCGTAGTCGGCCGAATTCTCGAAGATGTCCTGCGCAAAGGTGGAGAAATACATATTTTCGACTATCCAGGCTATCTGTCCGATAAAGCCGCATACGAGCAGCGACGCCCAGATCCTGCCGCCGAGCGGTGTGGAACGCGAACCGATGTTTTTCATGATCTTCCCTCCGCTTCTATCATACTCCAAACGGACGCCGTCCGCAAGAGGGTATTTCGGATTTGCCGCGTTATCGCCGAAAAAACATTGTCCGCCGAAGCTCATAAGAAAAAGCGGATCGGACGCGTCGACGAAAAAAGCCCCGGCGCCGAGCGCACGGGGCAAGAGGGGGCAGTTGAGCGTTACGATCGCGGCATCATCTCGGCGATAACGTCGTCCATCGAATACATACGCGGGGCTTTGCCTTTGAGGAAAGCCGCCGCTTTGAGCGCGCCGTGAGCAAAGACGGCCTTGCTGTGCGCTTCGTGGGCGATCGTTACGACTTCGTCGTCGCCGTAGAAACCGACTTCGTGTCTGCCCACGACCGTTCCGCCTCTGACCGCATGGATGCCGATCTCGTTGTGGGCGCGGCGGGTATCTCCTCCGTGTCTGCCGAACGTCAATTCGAAGCCCGGCTTTTCTTCGAGCAGTCCTTCCGCGATCGCGAGCGCGGTGCCCGAGGGGGAGTCTACCTTGCGGTTGTGATGCGTTTCGATTATCTCTATGTCGAAATTGTCGCCGAGGAAAGCAGCAGCTTTTTTCGCCAGTCCGATAAGCAGATTTATGCCCAAAGACATATTGCTGGAACGGAATATCGCGACCTTTTCGGACGCCGCCTCGATCGCGTCGAGCTGAGCCGCGGAGTAGCCGGTGGTAGCGAGCAGCAGCGCGGTACCCGTGCGCTGTGCGTATTCGAGCAGACCGTCCAAAGCTTCGGGGCGGGAGAAGTCGATCACGACGTCGGCGCTCACGTTGATATCGGAAGGCTTTGCGAACACGGGCACGGAAAATTTCGAAGGATCGGCATAGGCGTCTATACCTCCGACGCAGCGTACGTCGGGGTGTTCGGAGAGCGCGTTCAGAAGGTTTGCGCCCATTTTGCCGCCTATTCCGCAGATGATTATATCTGTCATATCACGCCTCGATGAATGAGAGTTTTTTCATCTCTTCTCTAAGAGCCGCCGTCGTTGCGTCGGTCGCCTGTGTGAGGGGCAGACGCATATACGGCTTGCACAGTCCGAGCAGGGCGCACGCCGCCTTGATCGGTATGGGGTTGACTTCGGCGAACATCAGTTCGAAGAAGCGCTGATAACGGTATTGCAGTTTTCTCGCCGTGGCATAATCTCCCGCGAGGCAGGCGTCGGTGAGTTCTTTGATCCTGGCGGGCACGGCATTGGACGCGACCGAGATAAGACCGACTCCGCCCACCGCGAAGATCGGCAGAGCGGCGGGATCGTCGCCCGAGAACAGCGAGATGTTGCTGCCCTCGATCGCCTTTGCGATATTTATGACCTGAGTGATGTTGCCGCTCGCCTCTTTGATACCTGCGAGATTTGGTATCTCGGTCAGGCGCGCCGCTGTGGAGGGCAGAAGATTGACGCCCGTCCTTCCGGGGACGTTATAGGCTATGACCGGCAGGGACGTGCTCTCCGCGACCGTACGGTAATGCAGGAACAGACCGTCCTGCGTGCATTTGTTGTAGTAGGGAGTGACGACCAGAACGCCGTCCGCACCCAGTTCTTCCGCGCGGCGGCTGTTTGCGGCGGCGGAGGCGGTGCAGTTGCTGCCCGTGCCCGCTATGACCGGGATCCTGCCTGCGACTGTCCGAACGGCAAAGCGGATCACGTCCGATCTTTCCGTATCGGTCATTGCGGGAGGCTCTCCCGTGGTGCCGCATATGACGAGCGCATTCACGCCCGCGTCGAGCTGTGCGCAGATCAGCTTTTCGAGAGAAGCATAGTCTATGCGTCCGTCCTCTTCGAAAGGCGTGATCAGCGCCGTGCCTAACCCTTTGAACATTTTTTACTCCTCAGATCTTGTTGTGAGCGATCATATATTCCGCGATCTGGACGGCGTTGGACGCCGCGCCTTTGCGGATATTGTCGGCGACGACCCACAGGTTCACGCCGCTGTCCACGGTGTCGTCGATACGGATCCTGCCGACGTAGACTTCGTCGTGTCCGGTCGCGTCGATCGGCATCGGGTATTTGTTGTTCGCCACGTCGTCGACGACCACGAGCCCGGGCTGGGAGGAAAGCGCTTCGATAACGCTCTCTCTGGTGCAGGGCTTTTCGAATTCGACGTTTATGGACTCGCTGTGCGAATTGAGCACGGGGACTCTGACGGTGGTCGCGGTGACCTTGATCGACTTGTCGCCGAGTATCTTCTTGGTCTCGTTGATCATCTTTTCCTCTTCTTTGGTGTAGCCGTTGGGGAGGAAAACATCGATATGGGGCAGACAGTTGTTGACGATCTGATAGGGGAACTTCTGCGTTTTGTAGTCGCCGCCCGCCGCGAAAGCCTTGATGCCTTCGTTGAGATCGTTGTATCCCGCGACGCCCGCGCCGCTGACCGCCTGGTAGGTCGAATAGACGATGCGCTTGATGCCGAACTTATCGTAGAGCGGTTTGAGCGCGACCATCGCCTGGATGGTGGAGCAGTTGGGGTTGGCGATTATGCCGTGGTGCCAATCGATATCCTGAGGATTGACCTCGGGAACGACGAGAGGCACGTCGTCGTGCATACGCCACTGGCTGGAGTTGTCGATGACGACCGCTCCGTTCTGCGCGAAAACGGGCGCGAATCTGGCGCTGGTGGAACCGCCCGCGGAGAAGAGGGCGATATCGATCTTCTTGTCCTTGACGTTGTCTTCGGTCAATTCGATGACGGTGTATTCCTTTCCCATGAATCTGACCTTTTTGCCGGCGCTCTTCGCGGAGGCGTAGAGGTAATAATTCTCGACGGGAAGTTTTTTCTCCTCGAGAACTTCGAGGAACTTGTTGCCGACCATACCGGTCGCGCCGACTACGGCGATGTTGTACTTTTTCATAAAAACTCCTTTCCAAGCATAAGCTTGCGATGTTTCCTGTCCGGCGGGCGGACCCGCATAAAAAAATCCGTCTTCGACGTGGGCGAAAACGGAAACGATGATCCTTGTCCGCAAATAGCCCTCCATCGAACGATGACAGTTATGAGACTTTCGTCGTCATACCCAGCCGAACCTGCTCCAAAGCGCCCGGGACGGCTTCGGCGATGCTCCCTTTCGTCGGCGTTCTTTGAAACGTAGTTCCGATTACTGATGAGTACCGCGCCTCTATTGCACGACAATGATATCACAAAGGTGCGCCCGTGTAAAGCGATTTGCGCAAAAAAATGCGTTTTTCGCGGCCCGACGCGCTTTTTCCGCGGGTTTTCGTGCATAAAGAAAACGGCGCGCGAGGCGGGTTTTCGCCGTTTTGCGGCAAAAATTTCGGGTGCTCCCCATATTTGTTTGCGATTTTCGCGGCAATAGTGTATTATATTCAGTATTAAAGGAGAGCGGCTCGGGCCGCGTATGGAGAACCTAATGTCAAGAATCGTCGCGTTGGCGGAACGTCTTACCGTCGCCAAGGATCTGGGACCGGAAAGAGATTATACCGAGAAGGGGCGCATCAGGAAAGTATTCTCTACGATGAGCGAACACAAGCTCGGAATGCTTGCGGTCAATCTGGTGACCGCGCTTTTTGCCGCGCCGCTGATAGTGATGTTCTTCGTGCTGATGACGATGTACGAAGATCTGTCGATCGCGGAGGCGGGTTTCAACTTCTCGGGTTTCATAGGGATAGGATACGGACTCACCGACGATACCGTCGCCGGTATCAACATGATATACGGGATAAGACAGGACTTTTTCCTTTATTTCTTCACGCCGTCCATGATGATACTGTCGATAGGCGTTGCGGGCGCTTATCACTGCATCCGCAACTGGCTGTGGGGCGTGGAGGTCAAGCCCAAGCACTGGTTCCGCGGCGTAAAACTGCATTGGTGGAAGTTCCTTTCGGCGTTCACGTTTATGGGGCTCGTGGGGACCAACGCCGCGTATTCCACGATCGAGCTCATGCGCCTCATGAGTACGGTCGGATCCGCGCACGCCGGCATTTGGATATGGTGTATCACCGCGTTGCTGCTCGCGGTGCTTACGATATTGTTCGTCAGTATGTGGCTGCCCTTGTCGGTTATGTTCAAAGTGGGATACGGCGACAGTATCAAGAACGCCGTGCTCTGCATACTGATCACGGGGATCGTCAACGTCGTCGTTGCGGTGGTGCTCATCGCGCCGCTGTTCCTGTCGATGGTCAACATACTCAACTATATAATTTACGTTGCGATGTTGTTCTACGGAGGATCGTTCTACATCACCTGCAATCTTTCGTTCGGTATGTTCGCGGGAGATATGACGCTCAACACTCTGTACGAGTACGAACAGAAACAGAGTATGCAGCAGAAAAAGAGCGGCAAGGATAAGCGCCGCGCAAAGACGGACAAGAACAAAGACCGCGTCGTTGCCGACGCGGCTCCCGCGCCGACCGCGGCTCCCGAAGCGGAGATACCCGTGCCGAACGCGCCCGCCGAGGACAACGGCCGCGATCGCAACAAGCCCGTCAACAGACAGAATAACGGCGCGAAGCGCAAGCCCAAATACAGACGCAAATGACGGCGTATTCGGCGTTGGCGCGCTGGTACGACCGTCTTATGGGCGATTTCGATTACGACGGCTATCTGCGTTTTCTTGACGGAAAACTTTGCGGCAGCGGAGTCGATCTCGCCTGCGGGACAGGCAGGATGACCGTGGAGCTGGCATCCGCGGGGCTGGACGTGATCGGAGCCGACGTAAGCGCCGAGATGCTCAACGTCGCGGTGAACAACGCGGCGGAGCGCGGCGTATCGGCGACCTGGGTCGCCTGCGATATGAAGACGTTTTCGCCCGCCGAGAAAAAGGACTTTTGCGTATGCGTCTGCGACGGGTTCAATTATCTGACGCCCGCGTCGCTGAAAAGGACGATCGCAAGGATAGCGGGCTGGCTTAAAAAGGGCGGCAGACTGGTGTTCGACGTGTCGAGCGAGCACAAGCTGCGCGACGTGATAGGCGACAATATGTTTTTCGAGGAATACGAAGATCTTTCCTATTTCTGGGACAACCGCTTCGCCAAAGGCGCGTGCGATATGCGCCTTGTCTTTTTCGAAAGAAAAGAGAGCGGACTTTACGAAAGATACGAAGAGGAACACAGACAATACGCGCATCCGAGGGAATATATCGAAAGCTGTCTTTCCGGGCTTTTCGATCACAGCGTGTCGGACGGCGCCGATTTCGGCAGAGCGAGGAAGAATTCCGAGCGGCTGCTGTTCGATTGTATCAGGAGATGATTCATATGGACATACTCAATCGTTCGATACTGTTCGGGGGCAAGGCGATAGTCAGCGCTCTCGACGTTACCGATACCGCGCGGAAGGCGCGCGAAATACACGGATTTTCCGTTGCGGCGTGCAGAGCCTTTTCCAAGGCTTTGACCGTTGCGGCGTTCATGAGCGCCGGATTCAAGGGGCTGGACAACAAGCTGACCGTGATCATCGAAGGCGGCGGAGCGGGAGGCAGGATCGTGCTTGCCGGAGAGGCTGGCGCCAAAGTCCGCGGATATATGGAAGATCCGCAGTGCCTTGCCGACAGACCCGAAGCGCCCGTCCGCGACGTGGTGGGCAGGGACGGCAATCTCGTAGTGATCAAGGATTTCGGGCTCAAAGAGCCGTACAACGGTTACAGCAGGATAGTCAACGGCAGCATTGACGCCGACTTCGCATATTATTTTACTCAGTCGGAGCAGCTTCCGTCCGCGGTCGCGACGGGCGTGAATTTCGACGGGAACGGGCGGCTCGTGGCTGCGGGCGGCATAATAGTCCAGCCCATGCCGAATTGCGACGACGGGATAATCACGATGTTGCAGGACATAGTGACTGATTTTGCGGATATCGACGACAAAGTGGCGCAGTTTACGCCGCAGGAGCTTATAGAGGCGAAGTTCGGGCATTTCGAAAAGAGCGATCTGGAACCCGTCTATCCCGAATACCGCTGCGACTGTTCGCGCGAGCGTACGGCGGCGGCGATAAGGATGCTCGGAGAGTCCGAGGCGCGCACGGTGGTCGCCGAGATGGGCAGGATAGAAGTCTGCTGCGATTTTTGCGGCAAGAAGTACGTTTTCGGCGACGAAGACGTCCGCGGTTTGTTCAAGGAGGACTGATGGGCAAAATAGTCAGAATACCCACGAAAGAAACGGGATCGTGGCTCGAAAATCTCGCTCTTGCGCACAATCTTCTCGACGAAGACAAGCCCGAGGAGTGCCTTGTCCTGCTCAATAAGCTCGAATACGACGGCACCGACGCCGAGATGCTGCGCGGAAAGGCTTTTTTCGCGCTGCGCAATCACGCTTTGTCCAACTATCACTTTTTCAAAGCCATCAAGTCCTATCTGTCAAAGGGCGGCAAGATGACGGACGCGTTTCTTGCCCAGACCGTTTCCAACGTCGTGTATAATTGCGTCGAACTCAAAAAATACGAGGCGGCGGCGTACTATCTCGCGGTGAGCAAACGCCGTGCGGACGCGGGCGACAAGAGCGAAAGCAAATATTCCATCGAAAACGCATTTACCGAATTTGCGCTGACCGAGAGGGTGCGCAGCGCGTCGGACGACGACATATCTTTGGATATTCTGCCCGATATGGACCTTTTCGGCAAATTCGTAAAGGTCAAAAAGCATACCGCGAAGGGACAATACGACAAAGCCATAAAGATATTGAAAGATCTGCTCCCGAATGCGGGCGAATATACGCTGACCATACGGCTGATGCTGGCGCGGTGTTATTACGACAACTGCGACTACGAGGAGTGTATATCCGAATGCCGCGGGGTGCTGAACGAATTTCCGACCAACGTAAAGGCGCAGTGTCTGCTGTGCAAGAGCGCGGTAAGATCGGACGAGAACGCGCTTGCGGAGGCGACCGCAGACAAACTCGTTGCCGAAGGCGGGATCGAGGACAACGACGATATATACGATATAGCGGAACTGTTCATTGAGCTTAAATACTACAAGCGGTTGCTCGATTATTCCGAAAGGCTGATCGAATACGACGACGGCGATTATCTGTTCGTAAAGATAAACGCGCTCGCGCTGCATCTGAACGGAGATACGCTGCGCGCTCTCAAAATACTCAACAGACAGGCGAGCCTTTTCGGCGAGAGCGACGACGCGCGGTTCATCGTTTATTATATGAAAAACTATCCCGACGCGGAGATATATCCGGAACTGGAAACTTTCTATCCCGACGAGATGGACGCCGAAATGAACGATCGCATGACCAAATGCAAGGATCTTGCGGAAAACGTAGAAACGGATAAGGACGCGGAGAAGTTCGCGCGAATGCTGGACGAGAACGCTTTGGCGATAGATTACGTGGCGAGATACGGCGCGTCGGGCGAAGAGGGCAACTGGGACTATCTCACGATAGTCGAGGAACTTGCGCTGAATTCCGCTTCGTACGACCGCAAACAGATAGAGAGGCTGGAAGACAGACTTCTGGACGAAGATCTCGCGCTCGAAATACGCGAAATGACGATGCACGCGCTATTGCTGGACGAAGAGCGTTATTTCGTCTACTACGTCAACAACGGCAAACTGTATCGGGCGGACAGACGGCTTCCCGCCGAACTCGACGCGCTGCCGCGTAAATTCGACGCGTTCATCGAGGCGTACAGGCTCATGAAGTGCAAGCTCGCACTGCGTTACCGCAACGAGCCGTACAAGCTGGACGACGCCGCCTGCGCGATCGCGAAGGCGCTCAAAAAGCGCAAACTTACCGAAAAAATATCTTCGCCGCTGACGTACGTCAAGATGTTCAAGTTTTTCATCGACAACTACGATTACGACAACGGCGAGGAGCTTGCGGCGGCGGTCTGCGATCTCGACGCGGTCGAAAACGTCGATATCGACGATCTGATGGGATAGTATAAAACCGCAGCGCTATGCGGACGATATTCGCACGGAGAGAATTATGGTGACGTTCGAAGACGTAAAAAACAACAGCGAGATACAGGCGCTCATAAAGGGCGCCAGCCACGTGCTGAACGTGATGAACTATACCGAACACGGACTGCGCCACGTCGGTTACGTGTCGCGCACCGCGCACATGATACTGAAAAAGCTCGGCTTTGACGACAAGACCGCGGAATTGGCTAAGATAGCGGGATATATCCACGATGTAGGCAACATGATAAACCGCAAGAATCACGGCATAACCGCCGCGACGCTCGTCTATCCGATATTACGCGATATGGGGATGCTGTTGGACGACGTGTGCGAGATATGTTCCGCCGTGGGAAACCATGAGGAGGAGATCGGCTGGGTCGTCAATCCGATAGCGGCGGCATTGATAATAGCCGACAAGTCCGACGCCCACCGTACGAGAGTAAAAAGGATAAACCAACATTTCGACGACATTCACGATCGGGTCAATTATTCCATACGCAAAAACATCGTTCTGGTGGACAGCGAAACCAAGATAATAAGCATAAAGTTCTATATGGACAATTCCTCGTCCGTAATGGATTATCTGAAGATATTCCTGCCGCGCATGGTCATGTGCGAAAAAGCCGCCAATTTTCTCGGGTGCGCTTTCAGGCTATATATCAACGACATAATAATCAATACCGTGAGGCAGATGACCACGTCTCAGATCGACGACGCCGAAGAAGAATAAAACGTATGCCCGTGCGGCGCGGCGCGATCCCGTTTTTTCGGGAGGCGCTTTTTTTTGCGGCGGTCGCGTGCGTCTGTACGATTATTTTGCGGAAAGCCGTTGAATTTTGTCAAATATTATCAATTATTAACAATTATTATCTATTATTATTTAATATCGACGGAGGAGTTGTCCTTTCGGGAGGATACGAAGCGCGCGACGACGGCAAGAGCCGTGCAGACGAATCCCGAAACGATATAGTACGTTTTGAGCGGCGTCAGCAGAGAAAGCAGGAACAATGCCGTTGCGCAGGCGGCAAATCGGTACGAGTTCTTTGCTGAAAAGACCGCATAGACGAACGCTTTGGAGAAGAATCGCGTTTTTGCCGCGGTCGCGCGGGGAACGAGTCCTTGCTTTTTTGCGCGGCGGTAGATGTTTCGGAACGTAAGTATATAAATCGGACAGGCGGGGAGGCTTCTCGCAAGGGCGTCCGTCTGTTTGTCGTAATCCACGCAGACGACGAACCCTCTTTTGGCGCCCGCTTCGGCGAACTTTTTGTAATAGCTTATGACCGAGTCGCCCGAAGGTTTCGCGAGTTTTAAGTGCAAAGCTGCGGCAGCGTCGCCGAATACGAATATCCCGTCTTTCTTTACCGCGTCGGGATACAGTGCGGAGAATATCTTATCGGCATATCCGTCGTCGAGCAGACAATATGTAACGAAATCCCGATAAGCCGCGTGTTTTTCTCCGCGTTTTTTTACTACCGCGGCAAAAGCGAGCGCCGCGGCCGCCAATGCCGCAAGCGCGGCGGCTCCGCGAAGCCAAAAAGAATCCGTCGCGAATCCCGTCAGCAAAAACGTCGATACGAACACTCCGAAGAGTATGAAAAAGCCGTCGATATATCTGTTCATAGCAGAAATTATCGACGGCAAATGCTTCGATTATACTTAGTTCGGCGCCGCGGCGTCCGCCACGTTTCGAGGCGAGGCATATGCCTCCGCAAGGGCGGAACGCCCCGATGCGCCTTAGAGCGTTACTCGGGCAGGTGCGACAGGAACGAAAGCGTAGTGTCTACGCAGCCGTCTATGCCTATCAGTCCGCTGTCGAGGCAAAGATGATGATTTTCCGCAAGTCCCCACTTTTTGTAGGTGTAGAATTCGTAGTATTTTTTGCGTTTTTTATCTATGCTCTTGACGTGCGCTTCCATTTTTTCGGGCGGGACGTCCAGACCGAGTTTGTTTTTGCGCTCCACGCGTTTTTCGAGATCGGCGTGGATGTATATCTTTACCGAATCGTCCAGGATCGCGTCGGCGCAGCGCCCGAGTATCACGCAAGGTCCGCGCTTTGCCAACTCTTTTATCACGTTGGACTGCGCGATATAGATCTGATCCGACATGGGCATGAAGTATGCCGAATAAAAGATCCCCGACAGCATATTGGGCGCGCTCTCTTCGTGGTGGGTCATGAATTCTTCGCACATCGAGCTGTCTTTTGCCGCCATCGAAATAAGATCTTTGTCATAGAAAGGGATATCGAGAGCTTTTGCCAGTTTTTTGCCGAACTCTCTTCCTCCGCTTCCGAATTGACGGCTTACGGTAATTACTTTGTTCACGTCTTTTACCTCCTCGTACGCCTTCTTAAATATATTAAATCACCGCCGAAGATATTTGTCAATAGCGGATCCGCAAAATCGCGCCCGAAATACCGCTCTCTCCGAGCGCGAAGCGTACTTCGGAGCCGCAGAGAAGTGACAAAAAAGAAGATTTATAATTATTTGTCAAGTATCGTTATGTAAAATTTATCTGTAAGATATTGACAAAAAAAACCGCGTATAATATAATATTATCGCTAGAGGGGGCTACAAATGCAAAAGGTCACTATAGTCTACAAAAGATTTTTATATACAAAAGATGCGATAAGGTCTAAAACCTCATATACCGAAGAATTTTGCAAAAGTAAAAAATCGGAGGAGCTACAGTTATGAGCAAAACAGGTAAAAGAACCATCGTATCGCTTATGGTCGTCGTAATGTTCGCATTGGCGGCGGCAATGATCATCGGCTATGCGGCGGAAACCGTCGCCGAAACCAATTCCGTGACCGCGGTCCTGAATTCCGGCGCGAAAGACGAGATAGTTGGACTTATCTCGCAGAGAAGAAGCGATTATTCCGAAAAGATATCGTCGGTTTTCCGACAGAACGGCTTGACGACGGCGAGCACTTTGTCGACGTCCGAGGCGTTCTATGCTGTGACGGAAAAGAGGTCGATGGTCATCAAAGATTTCGACGGAAGTTATGCGTATCTGTATATGGAATTGCTTCCGTCGGGATATGCGATATACGATATCGCGAAGTCCGAATTGCTGGAAAGCGCTGACGTGGGCAGCGGCCCGTACGAGGGATATTCCGACGGATCGGCTCTGTATTACGGAGGACCCGGTAATTATTACGTAAAGAACGGATCGACGTATACGGATATTTCTGGCGGAGGTTCTGTCGGCAGCGAGGCGGCGGAATATTTCGCGCAGAGAATGGACGAGGTCAGGCAGAGATTGGCGCAAGATGAAGTTGTTTCAGCAACGAACGCAGGCGTTTCTGTCGCCGCAGCCAACAGCAGCACGCTCCATCTTCTCGGTGAAGAGTCCAATATAAGCACTCTTTGCGATGATGCCATGTACTACTTCCTGCTGCTTTACGGCTTGGAAGCCGGTATTTTTGATTCTTCTCAGGAAGGTTGGATATGTTCGTATTATGATTTTCAATCGGAATTCGGTAACGGAGGATCAGATTTGGTATTTGCAAATAATATCTATGGTTCCTGTACTACAGTTGCAATGGGGATCGTCCTGCAATATTACGAAAGACTCGGACTTGCAGATACCGTGCCGAGCGATATCAGCGGATTCCATAATATGTACGATCCTAAAGTTAAAGATCCGGATGTTAAATTGTCACAGATTTCCCGATCTAGCGCTGTTGCGGAATATCTACATCAGGAGCTGCTGTACGAGATTTTCCCCGAATACAGGAATACGCCTTCTTCATCGTTGACATCTACGACGTTTGGATTATCTCTTTACGATATGAGATACGCGATAGAAGATTATTTTGCTGAGTTCTCGTTGCCTTCATACAGCGTAACGCACAATCTGCTTTGGTTGGGAGGTCCAGAAGGTAAGATTGTTAAAGGCAACCCTGTAATACTCGGTTTTGAAGGTGCTTATGAAGACGCATCAGGAAACGGAGGTACCGTAGGTGCACATTCGGTGGTAGCTTATGCTTATACCACGACAAAAGTAGGCATAATAGACTCGTTAGATGATTTCATGGTGAACTTTGGATGGTATGACGGCAACTATGGTCAAATATACATAGATAAGTCGATCGTTGACAACAATGTATATTTCAATATAATGTCGTAATACAAATAATCAAAATCAATTTAGGAGGGATGGACTATGACGGATGAGGAAAGAATTGCGTTCGAGAAAGCACGGCGCAAAAATCGCAAAAAGATCGCGATCGCGGCGGCGGTGATCGTCGTCGCGATCGTGGTGATCGTGTTGGTCTTTGAGTTTTGGGTGAGAAAGCCGATATATTCGGACTGGATCCAAGCGACGACGGACAGTATGGAGAGCGGAGCATTGGTGTTCGGGAAATCACACTTTTACCCCGAGAGCGATTTGGTTGAAGAACTGACGGTGAGGGATTCTCCGCCCGCAGAAACCGAAAGTATTAAGCTTTTGTCGGAAGGAAAATGGGAAAAGTACGACCCCGAAGCCGACGAGATAAGTATTTTGTGTAAAAACGGAGTGACACTTACAATTTTGAAGTTAGGGAAGAGAAGCGAGAGATCTCGGGAAGAATTTATTGCCGACCGCTTCCCT
>DVKK01000048.1 GCA_018716085.1 Candidatus Ornithoclostridium excrementipullorum
TTTTACCACAGATTTGTATGAACTTTCTTTTTTCTAAGCGTTGCTCTTAATAGTATAATTCACCATCATCATTAAAGCCGTAATCGGTTGATTATGGCTTTTCGTTTGTTTTATATAGTTATCTGTCATATCAAAACTCACCGTAAAGAGTGTAGTATCGCTGACGGATTCGTGCCTTATGGTGGTTTATCGTGCCTCTGCCGATGCCGAGTTCGGCGCAGCCATGCTCGTGCAGGTTCCGCCTGTCATCTAAAAAATACGAACCGCATAACGGTTCGCATTTTTTCGCACGTGGTGCCGGTGGCCGGACTCGTATCAAGACAAGCACACGTCTAATCGCCAAATCGATAGATTTGCTCTCTTTTGATGGCAAAGTATGAACGGCTATCAATGTTGAAAATTTCGGCTAATCCCGGGGTTCGATCCGAGATCAGCCGAATGCGGTTGCAGGAATCACGCTTGATTTTTGTAATACCGCTTCCCAGCCACCGTGATGACGTTGCCCACGATGATGGGCATATTGCTGTCACAGCAGCGCAAGATGATTTTGTCGGGTTCGGGAGATGCTTTTGGAAGGTCGCCGAAGTCGAATTTGCTATCGTCTGCAGCCTCGAGAACTTTGAAGCCGTGTTTGACGATAAATGAGCTGAACTGCCAAAGTTTTTCGAACATCCCGTTGCAATCGATGATCGCGCTGAGATTTTCTTGCGGGTGGTATGCGGTGATCCTGAAATAGTTTGCCATTGTTTATTCCTCCTATGCGGCAAGTTTTTTGATGGTTTTGTTGGCGTAAGGCAGCCAAACTTTGTTGACGTAGTGCAGAATGTTTTCGCTCGGTTTATGATCATACTCTCCGTAGCATTGCAATATCTTGTGCGTTTGCAAAGAATATTCGAGCGTCACAAGCGGAATATCCGGGCTTTCCTTTGCGCGAATAAAGAAGATGAGCGATTCTTCGCGGACAAAACGCTGGTCGTAGTTCAGCCGTCCCACGCAATGATGAAGCACTTCGCCCTCATGGACGAGATCCGCCGGACTTCTTGCGATCACGCAAATAAAGGCGTTTTTATTATCGTGTTCGAGCGGCAGATATTTTTCCGCTATATGGGCGAAATTTTCATACAGCTCCTGCTTTGCCTTGCGGTCCGCTTCCGCTCGTGCGGTGGCATATTGGTCTATGCGGATGTCGTGCCAGCGCTTGAAGTCGTGGGGAAAGCGATTCTTCGGCAAAGACATGTCCAAGCCGAGATATATGCAGGCTTTGAGGTAGTCGTTATAGGTGTTTACGTTGGTGTTTTGCGCGGAGATGTAATCGAAAAACCGCTCTCGCTGACTTCCCGTAAAAAGATCGCGGATGGGCTTCAAGGAGTCGTTGCTCCTCAAATTTATCTTCGCTTCGCGGTATGCCTGTAACGCTTTAAGCGGTTTACCCGTTTTATATCCGCGCAAGACGACATCGACATAATAGTGACGGCGTGTCAGCTCCTCGCGGTTTGCCATAAGCCATTTGCGAAAGCCTTTGTCACTGCCTATTTTTTTCAATATCATCGTGCTGCCGACATATTTGCCGAGCCCGGCTTTGACGAGGTATTCCGCTTGCGGATATTTGATATAGGTGCGCAGATACGAGATAATGCAGGGCGGATTTTGAATATCCACCGCCGAATATCGAAACTCTTTCAAAGTAAGCGCAAAGCGGGGATTTACGATATACGCCCACGGATCGTAGTATTTGTAGTCTGCGGAATACCAAATACCATCGTTGTAATAAGGGCGCAGATCGTTCGGATATTTGAGCCCTTCGTCATACCAGCCGACGCGGAAATTGCCCATAAAGCTGTAGTCCATATCCCTGACAAGACAATTGTCCGAATATACGCCGTGAACGGCGACTTGCTTGAGAAGACGAGTATGCTTGCCTTTGTTACGGACGGCAACGGTGATCTTTACGAGTTCTTTTCGTATCGTCGTAAGATAGGCATAGAATCGCACGCCGCGATAATCGCTGTGTTTTGCGTCGTAATCGAGGATGCGTTTTTCCAATCTCTTCGGAATGGGTCTGATGTGGTTCGGTTGCATATTTCACCTCACTATAATTTTGTGTTCAAGCAAAGCGCATATCTTTGCCGCAATATCATCGCAAGTCTCCACGGGTTCTTCGATGTCGCCGTCAAAGGCTTGCATTTCTTCTTCGCTGAGTTCTTCGATATCTTCATCGTCAATGTCATCCGGCTTCACTTCCCGCACGTTGTCGGGGAGTTCGGCTACGACAAGCTTGTTTCCGCCTTGCAATATCTTGCCAAAATACAGTTCCGCAGCGTGATAGGGAAAACCTATCATCGGCACGCGTTCGGGAAGTCCGCAGTCGCGGCTCGTAATAGTCAAGGAAAGCGTTTCGCCGATCCGTCTTGCGGTTTCGCCGAATATCTCGTAAAAATCACCTACGCGGTATGCTACCACCGCGCCGGGATAACGTTGCGCAAGTTGCAAATAGGTCTTGTAAAGCGGCGATACGGTGTCTTGCTTTGATTGCGGCTTTTCTTCTTGCGGCGATTCGATATCCGTCTTTTCGGGCTCGTCAAAGAGCGAGATTTGCGCCTGCTTGGGCTTTGAAGGCGCGGATACCGGCTTAGACTTCGTCGCCTTTGACGGTTCTTTATACTCGCTGCCGTCGTCGTTGTAGAGCGTGCCTTCGATGCTGTCCTCTTCGAAATAGTGGACAGCCCAGCCGAACACGACAGCGTCCTCGACCATCGCGTATCTCGCGCCTTTCTCGGCTTGCTTTCTTGCTTCTTCGGTCGCAAAGGACATAAAGCCGTCCAGCGTTTTGCGGTTGAGCAGGATCTTGCCGTCTTTCTTGATGAGAACGCCGTTGTTGATTTTCCCTGCAAGGATATCCGAGGCGTTTTCTTCGAGGTAGGCTTTGATGCGCTGTTGTTCTTTGGTTTTCGCTTCCAAATTCAGTTTCATCGCAAGCCTCCTTAAAACGGCATATCGTTCAACAGCCTTGCGGCTTTATACGGCAGATTTTCAAGCGAAGTATAGTGATTGAAACCGCCGCGATAATCCGTGTCGCTTTTTGCCGTGCGGATGAGGATATGGCTGTACCACTCGTTCGTGAAGTACCTTACATCCGAAATGGATATGTACACGCATTTGTTTTCCGCGCTCTTGATAAAGGCGGAGAAGCAGTAGTGGTTTCTTCCGACATTGACGAGCTGCCAATGATTTTCGCGGCATACAGCTTTCAGATAGTTGATGTACTTTGTCTGGAAGGACTTGTAGTCCTCGCCGGTGTAACTTCCGGAAGAGAATTCATATCCGAGATACTTTTTGAGTTCTGCGATTTTAGCCATTTTGGTAGACCTCCTTAATAAAGTTTGATGACGCGAATGTGCTTGCGCTGCAATCCGTATTCGCGGCGGAATTGCTGTATTGCTTCCCGAAGAGAGTAGAATACATAGGCGTGGTCGGTATAACCGCCGTTCCCGTCGCTGTAAGACAGGAAGAGCGTTCCCGTCGAGTTGTAGTAATAGAAGATGATTTTCATTTTTCGAGCCTCCCATAAATGTCGTCTGCGTAATAGGTGCAGTTGAAGGGATTAAAAATCGCGGAGCATTTCACCCCGCGATAATCCACTAAATAGCTGTTGTTTCCGAGTTCTTTCAAGATTGTTATCTCGTCCATTTTTCCGTTAAGGGAGTGGATGTGAGCTTGTGTTTTGAACGGTTTCATTTTCTGTATTCCTCCAAGTATGTTTTGTATTGCGTACAGCTTTCGAGCAGTTGCATGACTTCGGGCATCATCTGCTCCTTTGTCTTTCCAATACAGGAGAGAATGAGCAGGTTTGTATTCGCGCCGAAAAGCCTTCTAAAAGCGTAATCGAGGACCAGTGTTATGTCATTGTCCTCGTGTTCGCTCGTTCTGTTGATGGCAAATATTGCGGTAAGTATCGCTTTGAGTTCGTTTGTGTGTTTCATAGTCACCTCACGCGATCCTTTTGATGCCGCCGCCGAAGCTCTGCACGATTATGTCGCCGAACTCCGAACACCATTCATCGTCTTTATTCCAGACATAGGCGTAAGCGCAGTGCCTGTTGCCGTCATCGTTCATCAAGTCGTCCCATTCTTCGGGATAGTCCGATACGATGAGGAAGGAGTAGCATTCGCCGAACGGAGTAAATTCGTGCGTTACGGCATAGACGAGGCATCCGTATTTCTTTTCGATAGCCTTCATCTTGGCATAGACTTCGGGTTCTTGGTCGATCCAGAAGCCGCCGAAGCCTTCAAAGAAGCAAACTTTGTCGCTTTCGCGGAAGCCCTTGATATACGGCTTATAGATGTCCAGCCGTTTCATAAGCTCGATAGCCTTTTCTTTCTTTGCGATGTTCTTGTCTGTCATTTTCGTATCCTCCTCAAATGCAATTTTGTAAAGTTTCAAAGTTGTAGCCGATGTTCCGGAGCGTTTCTTCAAAGCCGAACCACGCCAGAAGGTTTTGGTTGCAAATATCCTGTGCGAGGGGGTCTTCCTTGTCCCACTTATCGCCGAAGAGGTCTGAGGGGGCGTAAAGTCCCGTTTCGTTCATGATTTCGTAGAGCAGATTGTTGATCTCCTGCCGATATTGCTTGTAAAATGCGACGGTGTCCGAATAATAGATAAGTTCACCGACAATTCCCGATTGGCAGCCGTAATGAAGGACATCCGTAAAGATGCCCTTCTTGTCGTTGTAGTCGCTCCAACGGTCTATAACATAGTCGCAGATATGCTTTACAAGCCGACTATCCGAACTGCGTTTGAGTTCTTTGATGCTCGCAAGAGTGAGTTTCATCATGCCACCTCCGCGAAGTCGTCCAAATAGATCCTCTTAAACAGGCTGCCGTATTCAAAATACAGCCTCCCGTCCTTGTCTCTTTCGAGAGGATAGTCGCTTACGCTTATCCTGCCTCTGTCCGTCACGGCAATGTACGCGCTCGTGCATTCGCCGTTCACGTCTACGATGTTGAAAGTGATGAAAGCATCGCCGTCAAACATCTCGTATTCGGATAATTTTCCGAACTGTCTTTGAGAAACTTTGTTTTTCATAGAGTTTACCTCCGAAGTTTTATTTTGCCTTTTCGGCAGGGGCGATCGGAGCAAAGTGCGAGCTTTCAAATATAGAGCAGTTAAAGCATAGTGACAAAGTCAACGACGCAGAGGAAATTATTGCGTAGATAGCTGTTCATTGCCTGTTTTCAGCGATAATTTCCGCAGTTGACTTTGGCGAGAACTGTGCTACGATAACACCACGAAAAGGGAAAAACAAGAGGAATTATGCTTTTCGACAAAATTTTGAAAAGTGTGATTTTATCCATTCATTTTTATTTGAAAAGTGTATATTTTGGTGTATATAGATACTTGAAAAGTGTTTGCTATTACTTTGCGGAAACCACACGAAAACAGCCTTAAAATGGCTATTTTACCTTGTATTTGCCCTTAAAAAAGACTGCCTTTTACGCTCTAAAACGGTCTAAAACGCAGAAAAAGCAAACGGTAGCAAACAAAACGGCATTTTTAGGTGTTTGCTATAAAAATCAGAACAGCCCCAAATTTGAAAATTTCTACTATATATTGTGGTCAATAGCAAACAATTTATCGAGATATTGTGGCGTGTTTTTCCTTGGCGTATTTTAGAGCACTTCCTTGGTAAGGACGAGGTCCCGGGTTCGAATCCCGGTATCAGCTCCACATAAAAATGCACAAATCGTTGTGATTTGTGCGTTTTTTCTTACACGATTTCGTAATATGTCCGAAGCGATCGACGCTATTTCTGACGTAGAATTTCGTTAACAACAGAAGATAAAATGAGTGGAGCAGATGTTATCTTCGTTTATGCCATTGAATATTCTCATTTATCGAGTATCAAGACGTTGGGGCAAGACGGAAGTCGATTTTTATTTTTTCTTTACGAAGCATTCTGATATAGAGGATCATTGTCGGTATAAAGTCGACAGCCATACCGATCCCGAACATCAGGCAGATCCCGGTCAATGTCGGAACGAATACATCCGTCAGATAAAGCACAAACATTGTCCCGTAATAGAGTAGGTCAATACACAGAGATTGTATAAGCATATAATGCGTTTTACCCAAACCGTAGAACGTACTGTCGAAGATGCAGCTGTTGAATAAATACGTTATATAGAACCCTGTTTCTATAAGAGTGATATTGAATACGGTTTCGTAATCCGATACGTTCATGACATATTGCAAAAACGGTTTCCACAGAGGGATGCTTGCAAGCCAAGCGATTGCGAAAATCGAGGTCAGTACGATATATCCGAAAGTCTTTTTCGAAATGTTTTCGCGGCTTTCTCCGATTTCTTTTTTAACCAGATCCGCAAGTGCAAGACCGGGGATGAGCAACCACTGCCATATAAAATTATTTGCTATCCAATAATTGCCCTGTTCGGCTACTATGTTTACCATTCTGACGACCATGACCATAAAGGCAAGATTTCTCAAAAGCGATTCCAACCCCGAAAATTTTCCGACTCTGAACCATTCTTTCATCCATTCGAAGCGCAACTTTTGTCCGTCGAAAAGGCGGATATTTTCTTTACGCAGTATGATCAGTGAGAAAAGTAAGATCAAGACATTGACCGCGATGTTGGTGATCGCGATCCCGTTTACGCCTAACTTTGCCGATACCGGCAAGTCGCTGACGAGAAATGTGTCTGACAAAACAGACAGTAACGTTTGAACGGCAAGGACCGCATAGAGATATTTATCCTTCTTCAATGTTACGAGTACGGTCATCATAAACCGCCAAAGAGTAGAAAATAACGCTGCGACGGTTTCGAGTCTTACATAAGATACGGTCGCGTCGATCAATTCTTCGTTTTGCGCCATGATAACGACCAAAGGACGTGCGCTTGCTATGATCACGACGGACACGATAGAATATATCACCGCGGTAACCGCAAGTCCGGTCCTTACTCGGTTTGCAAATTCTTTTCTGTCGTTCAATGATTGTCCGAGTAAGAAAAACAACGGAAGTATAAGCGCTTCCTGTATTATTTCATACAACAAATTTACCCATTGGAGCTGACTTGCGATATTTATTCCGCTGTCGTTCGGCATATCGCCGAGAAAATAGATCCTGACTGTTTGATATACTGTCGGAAGCAACATGGCGGCGAGAATAGCGAGCCACAGGCGAAAGTTGACTGTTTTCAAAGCTTTGATAATTCTCATTCTGTCACCTCGGAAATAAACTTTCTGTTATTTTCGACCCATATTTTTGAATAATCCACCCATTCTTTCGTCCTTTCGTATTGATAATTGTCCGGCGACATATCGGCAACGACTTTGTTCATTCTCCATATCAGTTTTTCTGAGAAATCGCATAGTGTATCACGGTCTGCTCTGTAAGCCGACAATGCCGCTTTAAGCTGTGTTATGATATTCGACGATACTCTGTTGTGACTTCCGATATTTATCCGGAGCCATACGGCATATGTAATGTCTTCCCAACGTTCACCGAATTTTGCGCCGTCCCAATCGATCACTGCGATCGGTTTACCGTTTTCGAATACGGTATTGCATGGAGAAAGATCGTTGTGGCACACGACTTTGCCGTTGGGGGCGAAGTCGACGGAATGATCGTGTAATATTCTCATTATCCGCATGAAAGTGCGCAGTTGCGGCAATGTTGTATCACCGATTTCTTTCGGAACATAGCCTTCGATAAAACGGAACATATCGCGCCCGTATTTGTCCCTGCCGATGTATCTTTGGGAAAAAGGGCAGTTGCGTTCTTCCAAAAACTTTAAGAATGAGTTCGCGAAATCGCTTTGCGGTTTATGCGGTCTGTATAATATATCTCCGCTACGCGTGACTCCTCGAGTCGAACGACCGCCTTCAAGTTCTATCTCTTCCATAAAGCGCTCCCGTACGGAATAGATTGCATGTTTTGTTTGCTTTATTATGTTTTGCGTCTGAAAAACCGATGTTTAATTCAATTATAACATGTTGCATGAAAAGAAACAACGGAAAAAAGGTTTATATGAAATAAAGATAGTATCGAAAAGTTTTTAGGTCCCGATCGTATTTAATGATTTTCGCCGGGAAGAATCGTTTGTTGCCGACGCGCAACGGGCGGGGCGGTCGCCTCATTTTTATTTTCCGCTGTCATTTTGTTGAAAAAGAAAATAAAAAATGATATCATAGAAATGCAAGCGGTGCGGGAGAGCCGTGTCGCAATCTTTTCTGAGAGGATCTATGGGTTTGCAACCTGACGGTGACAATTGCGTTTGCTGCGGAGCGGAGAGAGAGGTCTCGCGCTCGCGGTTAGCTTGCGGCGCCGGATCTTTTATTTACGGAGATAACAGCATTCGGAGGCACGAATGAGACCTTTTTTCGAGTCTATATTCAATTTCGACAAAGACACATCCAACATGGCGATCATCGCACTCGCGGGCGCCAAAGACCTGGGCGACAAGATAGATTATTATCTGGTCAACTGGTACAACCAGGAGGCGAAAGCCCAGGGTAAGAAGTTCAAGAAAGACACCTTCCTTGTCAAGAACGTATGCCCGAGATTTACTACGGGCGACGGCAAGGGACTTGTCATGGAGACTGTGAGAGGCAAGGATCTTTATATCCTCTGCGATATGGGCAACTATTCGATCACTTACGATATGTTCGGATTCAAGAACCATATGTCGCCGGACGATCATTATGCCGATCTCAAACGCATCATAGCCGCCGCCGGCGGCAAGGCGAAGTCGATCACGGTCGTGATGCCCAGCCTTTACGGCGGACGTCAGCATCGCCGCAACGCGCGCGAATCGCTGGACTGCGCTCAGATGCTGCAAGAACTCGTTTCGATGGGCGTATCCGAGATCATCACGTTCGACGCTCACGACCCGAGAGTGCAGAACGCCGTGCCGCTGATGGGATTCGACAACTTCCTGCCCACGTATCAGATACTCAAAGCGATGCTGCGCAGCTATCCCGATCTCGATATGAACAAAGAGAGATTCATGATCGTCAGCCCCGACGAAGGCGCAATGAGCCGCAACATATATTATGCGTCCGTGCTCGGCACCGATCTGGGTATGTTCTACAAGCGCAGAGATTATGCCAACGTCGTCAACGGCCGCAACCCGATCGTGGCGCACGAATACATAGGCAACGACGTCAGAGGCAAGGATATATTCGTTGCGGACGATATCATCGCTACCGGCGATTCGATGCTCAAACTGTGCGTCGAACTGAAAGAGCGCGGCTGCGGCAAGATATTCCTGTCCGCGACCTATGCGCTGTTCACCGAAGGCGTGCAGAAGTTCGAAGACGCGTACAATCAGGGACTGTTCACCGCGGTCCTGAGCACCAATCTGACGTACTGTCCCGCCGAACTGCTGCAAAAGAAGTGGTTCATACAGGCAGATATGTCCAAATTCATGGCGTATATCATTTCCGCCTGCGACCAAAACAAATCTCTCAGCGAACTGCTCGATCCGCACGACAAGATACACGAACTTATCGAGAAATTCAATTCGACCAAGCCCGAGCAGCTGTCGTTGGATATCGAGGAATAAAGAGGGAAAGAGGAAATATTATGAAGATAACATGGCTGGGACATTCAGCTTTCCGGTTGGAGGAATCAACGGGAACTACGGTTGTCACAGACCCGTATTCCGAAAGTCTTGTCGGTTACCGTATGCGCAAAGTCGCGGCGGACGCGGTGACCGTCAGTCACGGACATAAAGACCACTGCGAGCTGTCCCGTATAGAGGGCGGCGCCGAAGTGCTGGATACCGTGGGATTTTGGGAAGTCAAAGGCGTGGACATCACGTCCATGCTCAGTTATCACGACGCGGCAAAGGGAGCGCACAGAGGGCAGAACCTGATCTTCAAATACCGTATGGACGGAGTCGATCTGTGCCATCTCGGAGATATCGGGGAGGAGTGCGGCGTATCGACCGGCGACGCGATAGGTACGGTCAACGTGCTTATGATCCCCGTGGGAGGCAATTATACCATAGACGCCGCCCGGGCAAAGGAATACGTCGATTTTCTCATGCCCGATATAGTGATACCGATGCATTACAGGACCCCTTCCTGTAATATAGATATAGAAAGAGTAAACGATTTTCTGGATCTGTTCGACGAAGAGCAGCTTGTCTACGTAGACGGGGATACGATCGAGGTGGACAGGGAATACTTCGACGGTGACAGAACGAAGGTCATCGTTTTTTCGGACAAGAACTTTTGAGGACCTGAGCGCGACTTCGCGCAAATTCGCCGAAAAAACGCAAAAACCGACGTCATATCTCTCCCGTCCGCAGTTATAATGTATCAGGCGGACCGGAGAGGGGCGCTGTTTCGCAAATCTTACAATCGGCATTTCCCGATGCCGCAGGAGAACCATGGACATACAGTATTACAACGAAGAGGAACTCAGGCAGTTGAACATCTTCGAGCTGAGGGACGCCGCGAGAGCGGCGGGCGTTGCGTCTGCGACGACCAAGCGCAAGGAAGACCTTATCAGGGAGTATCTTGCGATCGCAAGCGGCGAAGTCGTTCCGCAGGCTCCGCGCAGGGGCCGCCCGCTCGGAAGTAAAAACCGCAACAAATCCGCCAAAGTCGAGGAGCCTGTTTTTGTGTCGGTAGAGCCTAAGGGCAAGCGCAGACCCGAGACCACGTTTTTCGACGATCATGGCAATCCGATCACAGATCCGCAGGTGAACACCGAAGGGCTCGAGGAAAAGATGGGAGTGCTGGACATACATCCCGATGGTTACGGCTTCCTGAGAGCGGAAAACTGCGAGTACGGCAACAAGGATTGCTATGTTCCCGCAAAACTTATCAGGTCGGTCGGTCTGAGGACGGGCGACAAGGTGGTCGGTCTTGCCAAAAAGAATTCCGAAAACAGACCTCCGGCGCTTGTGGGCATCACCACGGTCAACGAATACGCGCCGATCAATCTGCGCCGCAGACCCGTGTTCGACAATCTCGTCCCGATCTATCCCGACGAGAGGATAAAGCTGGAACTAAATTCGGGCAAAAGCGACTTTGCCATCAGGTGCATCGACCTTGTGGCCCCGATAGGCAAAGGGCAGCGCGCCATGATCGTTTCTCCGCCGAAAGCGGGTAAAACGACACTTCTCAAAAAGATCGCAAACAGCATTTCCGCCAACTATCCCGATATAATGCTCTTCGTGCTGCTCGTGGACGAGCGCCCCGAGGAAGTCACGGATATGCAGCGCAGTATCCGCGGAGAAGTCATCTATTCGACGTTCGACGAAACTCCCGAGCATCACTGCAAGGCTTCCGAACTGTTGATCGAAAGGGCAAAGCGCAATGTGGAGCTGGGCAAGGACGTCGTGATCATCATGGACTCTCTGACCAGGTTGGCGAGAGCGTACAACATAACCATTCCTCCGACGGGAAGAACGCTGTCGGGCGGTATCGATCCCGGCGCGCTCCACAGTCCCAAGCGATTCTTCGGCAGTGCGCGCAATATAGAGAACGGCGGTTCTCTTACGATAATCGCGACCGCGCTCATAGACACGGGCAGCCGCATGGACGACGTCATTTACGAGGAGTTCAAAGGCACCGGCAACATGGAGATCCATCTGGACAGAAAGCTGTCCGAAAGAAGGATATTCCCCGCGATCGACCTCAACCGCTCGAGTACGAGAAGAGAGGACCTTCTGCTTTCGGACAAGGAGCTGCAGGGAGTTTACGCGATGCGCCGTATGCTGTCCGGAGAGAGCGGAGAAGCTACGGAACAGCTCATCAATATGCTCATGAGGACGAAAAACAACGAAGAGTATATCGACAACGTGCTCATGAACATGAGAGCGATGGAAAAGGAAGGTTTCCGCTTCATCAACAACAACGGAAGAAACTGATATCCGCACGCAACGCGCGTGTATGCGCTTGCGGTTTGAACGCGCGTATGATATAATGATCGTACGCGCGGAAAATGCGAGTGTAGTTTAATGGCAAAACTCGAGCTTCCCAAGCTTGCGTCGTGGGTTCGATTCCCATCACTCGCTCCAAAAAGCGGCGCCCGGTATCGGGCGCCGCTTTGCGTTGTCGTCGGACTTCAGCGTGCGGGTTATTCTTTTTCCGCGGGTCGTGGGGCGCGTTTTTTGCGCAGACGCTTCGGGATCAGCACAGCGGCGGTCACGCCTCCCGCAAGTACCGCCGCCGCGGCTATCACGATGAGCGACAGATAAAGCTTTTGCATTTTCAGATATTCGGGATATACGGTTTGGATGAACTCTTCCATATCGGGAGGGGCTATCTCGTAAGGGCGCGATATCCCGAGTTTGCGGGCAAGCGGCGCGAATTCTTCGAAAGCGGCTTCTTTGTCGATGACGTCGAATCCTCCCGCGGTCATTCGCGCGTAAAGCACGTTAAGGCGCAGTTCTTCCACGAATGCCGTTTTTTGAGGATCGTCCGCTACGGCGGCGAGTGCGTCGAGCGTGAGATCGTCGTAACGCGAGAGCAGCGACGGGGAAAGATAGTCGCCGTAATGCCATGCGGGATCGTCGTAAAGGTCGAGATCGGACGCGTTTTCGGCTACGCTTGCGTGCATGACGTCGATGTATTCGGCGATATACGGCGCCGCGTCGCCGTAAGTGACCGCGAGATATTTGCCTATTATCGCTTCGACGTCGGCGTCGATATCCCACAGCTGGCGGGCAAGTACGTAACTGCGCAGACAAGCCTGCTCGTCACCCTGTTCGCGGCTGCCTTGGTGAAATACGCTGCGGACGTTATGCTCTTTGTAAAATTCGAGATTGTCGCGTTGGACAGAGTAGTTGGGATAGGGAAGCAGAAGATGCGAAAAGTTGACGACGTAATCCCATACGAAGAGATTGTCGCAGATCGCGCTCCACTCTTCTATCATTCGTTTCGCTTCGGCGGAGCGGTCGTTGGCTCCGTCTTTCGCCGAATACAGCTGTGAAGTCTGTATCGGCGCGACGACTATGTTCACATTCGGTTCGCACTCGATGCCTTCGGGTACGACGTTGTTGTAAAAATACGCGAGCGTGCTTATGTATTTGTCGGGGAAACGGCGCGCGAGTTGATTGACGATCTCGAGCATCGCGCCCATATGCGAACCGTATTTTTCGTATGCGGCGGTGCAATCTTCGCATTGACACGCCAGCCACGAGTCGTTGATGCTGAAATCCCAATATACGGCTTCGGGATAGTCTTCCATCATGCGCTCCATGTTTTTTTCGATTATCGGATAGATGTCGGGATTTGTTAGACAGAGCTGAGTGGGTCTTCCGTCGGTATACGTATGGTAACGCACTCCGTCTATCTCGGCGAAGTATTCGGGATGTTCGTCAAAATAAATTTCGGGATCCACGTATGAGAATACGCTGTGGCACCATTTGCCCCAATAGCGGTTGCCGTCGTTGCCGATATCGAGCGATTCTCCCGTGCCGTTGCTCTTGATGCGGCGGCTCCAATCGCCGCCGTTCGATACCTCGTACTGATATATCCTTCTCCACGCGAAGTCGGGATTGTCCGTCTTATCCTGCGCGTCGAGCCATATCGTGGGAAGATAAGGTATATAGCTGTAATCGTCGCGTACGAACATACAGCCGAGTTCGTTTTCGAGAAAACAGTATATTCCGTTGGCGAGGCCGTCGCTGTTTGCGGCGTTTATGCCGATAGTGCCGTCGGATCCTATATGCAGAGAGTATCCGTCGTCTTTTACCGCGGAGACATCCGCGCCGCTTCCTATGAAGATGGTCTGTTCGGACGGCGCGTCCGAGCCGACGGTTACGGCGAACGCGTCGTCGTCGCCTGTCATACGGCGCAGTGCGCTCTGTAAAAATTCCACGTCTGCGGCTATGTCGTCGTATGCCGACGGGTCAACGCAGATCGTGTAAAAACCGGAGCCGTTTTCTGCCAGACATACGTCTTTCGGCCGAGCTGTTTCGGCTGCGAAAGCCGCTTCGTCGTATTCCGCATACGCAGATACTTCTATGGGGGCGGGTACGGTCCTTTCGCCGCAGGCAGTCAGTGTGAGCGAGAAGAGCAGGATCGCGGCTATTGCCGCTGCGAAAAGTTTTTTCATGACTTCACTCCGGTATCGTTTTACAACTATATCATAACATAAAAGGAGAGCGTTGGCAACGGAGGATCTTTCATTCGGTCGTTTTGAGAAAAAATCCGCGAGGATATTGAAACCCGGCGCGGTTTGTATTATAATATTAGCGGCGAAAGCCTTGAAATACGGAGCGGGAGAAGAGATGAGTCAAGCCGATAAAGTATTCGGGTCCAACCTGAAAAGAATGAGAAAGCAGAAGAGGATATCGCAGCAGCGTTTTGCCGAGAGCGTCGGCGTGTCGCAGCGCACGGTGTCCCATTACGAACGCGGAGAGAGCCAGCCTACGCTGGAATGTCTTTGCCGCATAGCCGACAGTCTGGAAACTTCGGTAGACGAACTGCTCGGTCGTACCCCGCAGCAGCGCAGGGAAAACGACCCCTACGGCCCGTACGGTATCTGAATCAGGCGCGGCGCAGCGATTGCACGCTGTCGTCGAGGTAGACCGAAAGAGCGTACAGCCCTCCGACAAGGTCCTTGTCGATCAGACCGGGATAAGTTTCGTTGAGAGCCATAAGATCGCGTATGATAAGGGATTGTCTTCTGACGATATTTTCGGCAAACAGTTTGTCGGCTATAGATACTCCGACAGGTTTGCCTACTGCGGTTTTTCCGAGCATTGCCGTATTTTGCATATGTTGTACCTCCGATGTTCGTGAGTTCAGTATAGACCGCATAATATGACACAGTATGTAAGTTGATAATAAATTTTGAGCGTCGATACGGATCGGCGCCGATACGGGGAGAATCATATGAAACACAGCGAATTGATAAGCAAGATGACGCTCGAAGAGAAAGCGGGGCTCTGTTCAGGCAGAGATATGTGGCGTTTCAAAGACGTCAAACGCCTCGGAGTCCCTTCGATAATGGTGTCCGACGGACCCAACGGACTGCGCGTACAGCACGGAAAGGACACGCGCGTCAACGTTTCCGAGAGAGCGACGTGTTTTCCGACGTCGAGCGCCGTCGCCTGTTCGTGGGACAGAGGATTGGCTGAGGACATAGGCGCCGCGATAGCGAGAGAAGCGCTGAAAGAAGACGTTCAGATGGTGCTCGGTCCGGGTATCAATATAAAGAGGTCGCCCCTTTGCGGCAGGAACTTCGAGTATTACTCCGAGGACCCTCTGCTCGCGGGCGAGATGGGCGCAGCTTTTATACGCGGAGTACAGTCGCAGGGCGTAGGCGCATGCGTAAAGCATTTTGCCGTCAACAATCAGGAGACCAACCGCAATTCGATCAACGCGATAGTAGACGAACGTACGTTGAGGGAGATATATTTGAAAGCGTTCGAGATCGCGGTGAAAAAGGGCAGACCCGTCGCCGTGATGGCTTCGTACAATCAGGTCAACGGTTCGTTCGCAACTCAAAACAAAAAACTTCTCACCGATATCCTGCGGAACGAATGGGGTTTCGAAGGGATAACGGTGAGCGATTGGAGCGCTGTTTACGACCGCGTAGCGGCGATCGGGGCGGGGCTCGACGTCGAAATGCCGACGAGCGGAGGAGTCGGAGATAAGGCGATAGTCGACGCCGTGAAGAGCGGTAAGCTCGATGAAAAAATACTCGACGAAACCGTGGACAGGATACTCGACGCGGTATTTTCGCTCGACGCGAAACGTAAAAAGGACGCTGCGTTCGATCCTGCGGCGCACGACGAACTCGCGAAAAGGGCGGCGGCGGAGAGCGCCGTACTGCTCAAAAACAACAAGGTGCTTCCGCTGAAAAAGACGGACAGAGTGCTGCTTGTCGGGGAATTCGCGCGCAAGCCGCGCTTCCAGGGGGCGGGATCGTCGTTCATAAATCCGCGCAAAGTGACCACGCTCGAAGAGGCTCTTGCGGCGAGCGGGATAGAATTTTCGTACGAACGGGGCTACGACCTCGGCAGAGGAAAGGACAGCAAAAAACAGATAGAGTCAGCAGTCGCTAAGGCTGCCGATTTCGATAAGATCGTCGTATGCGTCGGTTTGCCGAACGAATACGAGGCCGAGGGCTTCGACAGAAAGAACATAGACCTGCCCGCCGCGCACAACGAACTCGTCGATCGTCTTGCCTCGGTCGGCAAAGACGTGATAGTGGTGCTGTCCGCAGGTGCTCCCGTCGCTATGCCATGGATAAACAAAGTATCCGGCGTGCTTATGATGTATCTTGCAGGACAGAACGGAGGCGGAGCCTGCGCCGATATCCTTACGGGTAAGGTGAATCCGTCCGGCAAACTTGCCGAAACGTTCCCGATAGGGCTGGATAATCTGCCGTCATCCATGTATTTCCCGGGAGGAAGATACGACGTGCTCTACAAGGAGGGGCCTTACATCGGCTACCGCTATACGGAGAAAGTCGACGCCCCCGTGCTTTTCCCGTTCGGTTACGGGCTTTCATATACCGAATTCGAGTACGGACCGATGACGGCAAGCGCCGACAGACTCAAAGACGGCGACAGGCTCGAACTGGAACTGGAGATCCGCAATACTGGAGAGAGGGACGGCAAGGAAACGGTCCAGCTTTATATCAAAAAACGGTACGGCGAAAATTCCGGCGCCGCGGTCAGGCTGGCGGGGTTCGAAAAAGTCGAAATAGCGAAAAAAAGTTGGAAAAAAGTTAAATTTTCTCTTGACAAATCCGACTTTATGATTTATGATAGTCACGAAGGATGGATAAACGAAACGTGCGAATACGAAGTGTTCGTCGCTTCCAACGTCCGAGAACCTAAACAACATATATCCGTTTTCGTGGAAGGCGGCGAGATCCGTGAGCGCGCGGTTTCAGGTTGGTATGACAGACCTGACAGCAAAACTCCGGTGCCCGACAGCGATTTCCGCGAATTGTACGGAGCGGAGCCCGAGATCACGGTCCGCAAGCCCGAGAAAGGCAGCTTTACCACAGACGACAGTCTGGCGGATATGGCTCCGACGAGCGGGTTGGCGCGGTTCGTGCTGAGAGTTGTCAAGGGAACTATGAAGCTGGCTATGAGAGTGCCTGCCGACGATCCCAATCTGATGATGTCCTACGAGATGTTCAGGACATCGCCGATGAAAGCTCTCGTCAGTATGTCGCAAGGTAAGTTCGGTATCGATAAGGCCGAAGCCGTTGTGACGATGATGAACGGGCACGTATTAAAGGGCCTAAAGTCTTTACTCATGGCTATTTAAAATAGCCTACCCCCTTCTAAAAAGTAGGAGCATTCGTATGAATGCTCCTACTTTTTTGCTTCGTCTACGGAATATGCCTAAAGGTGCGTGTGCGTCTGCGCCATACGCGGCAAATGCGAGAAACCTTTCGCAAGCAAGACGGGCGGGATCGTATTATTTGCGTGCGGATATGCGGCGGATCGGATCGGCGGCGTATCGGGGAACGACGTCGGAATCTGCGCTTCGCGGCGACCCCGAAGTCGGAGGTCTTCGGACGGCGGGAGCGGCGGATAGGCGCTTGCGAAAGCAAACGCTTGACAAACGCGTTCGGATTTGCATATAATGTAAACGAAAAGCATATCCGGCAAGAGTATCCCGCCGGAAACGGACAGAGAGAAGGGTCGGCGGCTGAAAGCCCTTTACGAGGAATGCGGGAGAAGTGCGGTCGGACGGCTCCGCGGAGGAAATGCCGCGGCGGGAGGCGCCGTTATACGCATACGAGGGGCGGGCTTTTGTCCGCAATCAAAGTGGGACCGCGCTGAGGCGTCTTTGAAAGAAGGCGTCGTTTTTTATACCTTTCGCGGCGCCGGCGGGGATATCCGCCAGCCGTAAGGCAAGGAGCGAATATGGGTAAAATAAAGATGGATCTCGAAGCCGCCGTCAGGAACGACCCTGCGGCGACAGGCAAGTGGGAAGTGTTTTGGACGTACGGCGGATTCAAAGCGCTTTACCGCCACCGCTTCGCGCATTGGTTTTACAGACGCGGCTTTAAGTATCTCGCACAGCTGATATCCGCGGGAACGCGCCGCAAGACGGGCGTGGATATCCATCCCGCAGCGGATATCGCGGGAGGAGTATTTATTGATCACGGCGTCGGTGTCGTTATCGGCGAGACGACCAAGATAGGCACCAACGTCGTCATTTACCAAGGCGTGACGTTGGGCGGTACCGGCAAGCAGACCGGCAAGCGTCATCCTACCGTCGAAGACAACGTGATGATAAGCGCGGGCGCGAAAGTGCTCGGAGCGATCACCGTGGGACACGACAGCAAGATAGGCGCTGGCAGCGTGGTGCTGAAAGACGTTCCGCCGCACAGTACGGTCGTGGGCGTGCCGGGCAGAGTGGTCAGGTTGCAGGGAGAGAAGGTCGAAGACCTCAATCAGCAGAGGCTGCCCGATCCCGTGCGCGACGAGTTCGACAGGCTGCGAGCCCGCGTTGCGGAACTGGAAAGAAAACTCGGCGCATGCGCGTCCGACGAGGACGACGGCGGGGAACCGAACGAATAAGCGAAGATAACCTACACGGGTACGAAAATTTTTACGGAGATGATCTTATGTTGAGGATCTACAACACTATGGACAGAAGGAAAGAGGATTTCATTCCCCTTTCGGACAAAAAGGTCACTATGTACAGCTGCGGACCGACCGTCTACAACTATGCGCATATAGGCAATCTGCGCACTTATATCTTCATGGATATATTCCGCCGCACGCTCAGATACGACGGGTACAAGCTCAAGGGCGTGATGAATATCACCGACGTGGGGCACTTGATGTCGGACGGCGACGACGGCGAGGACAAGATGGAGAAGGCTTCGCGAGAGCAGAAGAAATCCCCCTACGAGATCGCCGAGTATTATACGAAGATATTCTTCGACGATCTCGCAAAGCTGAATATAGGCAGACCCGAGATCATCGCCAAAGCGACCGATCACATCGCGGATATGATCAAATACGTACAGGCTCTGCTCGACAAAGGGTATGCATACGAGATCGACGACGGTATCTATTTCGATATAGGCAAGTTCCCCGAGTACGGCAAGCTTTCGCGTCTGAATCTCGAAGAGCAGCAGGCGGGCGCCCGCGTCGAAGTCAATTCTCAGAAGCGCCATCCCGCAGACTTCGCTCTGTGGAAGAAGGCTGAGCCGAACCACATCATGCAGTGGGAAAGCCCGTGGGGCATGGGATATCCGGGGTGGCACATCGAGTGTTCCACGATGA
Organism: Candidatus Ornithoclostridium excrementipullorum; assembly: GCA_018716085.1. Lineage (GTDB taxonomy): Bacteria > Bacillota > Clostridia > Christensenellales > UBA3700 > Ornithoclostridium > Ornithoclostridium excrementipullorum. The sequence continues at coordinate 19,248 of DVKK01000048.1, forward strand.
GCCGCAAGTATCTCGGCGACGTATTCGACATCCATACGGGCGGAGTGGATCATATCCCCGTCCACCACGAGAACGAGATCGCCCAAAGCGAAGCGCTCGTGGGCAAGAAGACCGTCGATTATTGGGTGCACGGCGAGTTCATGCTGGTCAACAACGGCAAGATGAGCAAATCGCTCGGCAATACTTACACGATCGCCGATCTCGAGAAGAAGGGATACTCCGCTATGGATTTCCGTTACTTCTGCCTTAATACCCATTATCGCAAGAAGCTCAATTTCACGTTCGAAGGACTGGACGGAGCCAAGACCGCTTACGCGCGTTTGCTCGCCGTGCTGTATAAGCACAAGACGTCGCAGACAAAGACGGATGATGACAAGATCCGGGATTATAAAAAACAGTTTGCCGACGCGATAAACGACGACCTGAACATCCCGCTCGCTCTCGGCGTACTTTGGAAAGCCGTCAAGGAACCCGCAAGCCGCGACATCTACGATATGGCGCTTGACTTCGACAAGGTGTTCGGTCTCTCTCTCGATAAGGCGAGACCTGACGAGACCGCTCCCGCGGAGGAGATACCGCAGGAGATAATAGAGCTCGCCCAAAAGCGCGCCGATGCCAAGAAGGCGAAAAACTATGCCGAGGCCGACGCTCTCCGCGCCGAGATAAACTCGCGCGGTTATTCCGTGACCGATACCAAGGAAGGCTATTCCGTAACGAAGAACTGAAAACGGTTAGACCGAAAGGGCGTTCCCGCGATCGCGGGAACGCCCTTTTTTCGTAAAGACACGGGGGCTTTTGCCGGCATCCCGTCGGATATAAGGAAAGAGCGGACCTCAAAGACCGCTCTTACTTATATGCGTTCTGATATACGCCGTGTTCGGGGCGGAAGCTCCGTTACCAGCGGTTGACCACTTTTTCGGCGAATCCCGCGCAGTCCTTGAATTTGAGCCTAGTCCCGTCGTCGAGTATGAACAGCCCGTCAAAAGTGCCGAACACCTGATCCTGGGAGGTCGACAGCACTCCGGCGTTCATGGAATCCCTGCGATCCACGATCGGTGTGAAAGTCATGTCGAGTCTTCCTTCGTTGTCGGTAAAATACCACTTGCGCATAAGATCGTACTTTTCGGACTTTCCGGGCATACCGAAGTCCACTTTGTCCAGTTTATGAGCTTTTCCGTTTACGAAAAACATATTTTCCGTAGCCTGCGACGTGTCCCCGAAACCGTAGCCGAGATTGAATCCTATCGTCCCTCCGTCGGGCATACGGTGCTGCATCGAACTCCAGTACCATGTGTTCGAATACGGCCATACGCCGCGTCCCCAATCGAGAGTGCCCAGCGTCTTCGCAACGTCGAATATGTACATCTTGCCGCCGATCTCGAAGTATCCGCTTGCAGTCATACAGTTGAGTTTGGCATTGTAGTAAAACGCCAAATCGTTTCCGGGAAACGGCGTCGCTATCACCATCGCGTCATGAGGGGGAGCGTAAAGATTTATTTCGGCGAAAAACGAGTTTTTGCCGTCGAAGTTCTTGCACTCCGCTTTTATTCTACGCACTTTGCCGTCGTTGCGCATGGATATGGCGACGTTGCCGCATTTGAACGCCACGTCGCCTTTTTCGTACGAGGAAGGGAAGTTGTGTTTGCCGAACGGGAAAGGAGATATTCCCGATTTGGTTATGTATTTTGCGTTTTCGAGATCGACGTAGCTGATGCTTGCAAGCGCGAGATATCCTATATCCGACAGCGTAAAGGCGAGCGCGGCTTTTCCGTCCGATACCAGATAATAGTCCCACTCTTTTATACGCCATTTGCTCGCTTTGATATCCTCGCGTCTGTAAGTGCGCGCGAGATAAGTGGAGTAGCCCGCTTGCAGCAGCTTTCCACCGTCGTCCAAAAGCCTGCCTTTCGCAAGTTGAGTCTGCATGGTTCACCTCCCGATATCATTATAACAAAAACGCGCGGCGGTGTAAACGGCAAAAACGGCGAAATTTTTAGCGCATGTCGTTTTTTGGGGCTCTGTGTAGGACAAATACGGTTAATTTCGACGACGGCGGATATCGTCCGACTCCTCGTTAAAAGGCGAAAGTTCGTCTTTGCGATAGTATCCGCATACGGGAACTCCGCTTTTGAGATCGTATTGGTAAAGACGGAAAACTACGTCAATGTCTTTCGGCATCCGGTGTTCTCGGTAAGAGTGTATATAGCGCATGCCGCATTTTTGCATGACTCGTCCGCTGGCAGGGTTGAGTACGTCATGCGTAGCGGTCAGATAGTCCATGCCGTCGGATCCGCATTTTCTTATCACCGCTTTGCACGCCTCCGTTGCGTACCCGTTGTTCCAATACCGCGAGGCAAGACCGTAGCCGAGATCGAACGGCGCTGTCCCCGTGACGGTCACGTAGCCTACGGGCTTGCCGAGATCCTTTTGACAAATCGCATAGCAGAGTCCGTTCGAATTTTCGTAAACCGCTTTGCAGCGGGTTTCGAAAAACCGCTGCGCGTCCTCCGTCGTTTTCGCCGTGAACCACGGCAAGAACCTGTTGCTCTTTTCGTCGGACAGGATCTCGAAGAGCGCGTCCGTGTCTTCGCGTTCGAAAGCTCGCAGCATAAGTCTGTCGGTATATATTATTTCATGCGTCATGGCTTGTCCTCATCGATCGCTTCCGTATCTATATTACCACGATACGGCAGTTCTTAAAAGCGTTTTCGGGCAATAGCCTGTCGGAGCGTATCACGAAAGAAGCTGCACGGCGGTCGAAAAATGACGATCAGGGCAGCTTTGTACGTTTTGTATTCGCATCATATAAGTTTCCGCGGTCGATTAAAAGACATTTGATATCGTAAAGTACTGTAACGTGTAAGTTGCGAAACTACGCTCCTGCGAATCGGCTCTTTGGTCGCGTTCGGATTCTTTACACGTCAAGCATACAACATATGCAGATCCGCCGCGGCAGCTTCGCAATTATGGCGGTCGTTCTTCGATGAACGGCGTGTTTATTTATTGGCAGAGTTTCGTCGGTGATTCTGTAAATGAAGAAAAAGTGCGGGATATCGGCGGCATCTTTACGGTAAATCGGCAGATAAAGAGATCGATACGGAAAAGGAGCGGCGCATGCCGCCCATTTTTCCTAACGATAGTAGTCGTATGTCGTTTGTTTGTCGGAGTTATTGCGATTTAGTCGATGGCTTATCGCAAGTCGCATTTTGTAAAGCCTCCCAAGGATTCGATCAGCTCTTCGCATTGCTTCTTGAAAAGGCTTCTCTTTTTGACGAGCTCCGGTATAAGACCCTTGATAAGAGGAATATTGGCGTACACGATCTCCTTAGCGATCTGAACGCTTTCATAGACGATCTTATCGTATCGCGCGTTGATCTTGTCGATCCTGTCCTGGTCGTAAGGCATCGTCTGCGCCCTTTTCGAAGAGTAGCGAAGATCCGGTCCGAGCAAGCCCAGATATGACATACCGTCCAGCACATTGTCCACCGTATCTAGCAACGTTCCCACGTTGTCGTACGTCTTGTGCAAGATCGCCTCTTCGACGACGTATCCTCCCATAAGTACGCAGACGGCTTGTATGTAGTCGTTTTCGCTGAAGTAGTTTTCAGAGGAGTCGTCATGGTCATCGTCATCATAGTCGTCATCGTCGCGATCGTACTCATCGTTTTCCGAAATTTTGTTTTCATCGTCCCCGTTGTAATCTATCCCGTCTTCATCGTCAAAATCGTCGTCGTGATAACTGATCAATGAATTGAAAAATAAATTACAAACGGTGCCGGATCCAAGCCGCAGCAGGTAATCGCCGTCGTTAAAATTTTTGGCGACGATCAGGCATCCGATGTTTCGACAGGCATTTATTATATCGGATTGCGTAAGCGGACGTCGAGGCAGATCCTGGGAGCTGCTTTCAAGGATAGTGTTGCGTATCAGCTGTTCGGAAACGTATCCTTCGGAATCTGAATGCAGTATACATTCGTTGATCAGCGTTTCGAGCGCTGCGCATGAAAAATTCGGACATAGCTTTGCCAGTTCTTCCATGCGCATTTGAAAGCGACAATTTGTTTTGCCTGAGTACAGCTTGAGTATTTCCACACGTGAAGAATAATCGGGCGTACCGATGTGAATCTTCTTATCTATTCTTCCTGGCCGTACCAGCGTATCCGGTAATGCATAATAATCATTGCAGGTCGCAACAAAGACAAAATTCCCGCTGCTGTCCATGCCGTCTATCAGCGTAAGAAGTTGGGCAAGTATGGCTTTAGAAATATCGGTATAATATTCTTCCTGCGCATTGGGAAGCACTTTGTCGATCTCGTCAAACAGGATCATTGCTGGTTCCGAAGACTTCGCCGCCGTAGAAAACGCCTTCTTGAGCTTTTTGGAAACGGATCGTTCGTCAGTGAAGTTGCCGAGATCGATAGTTAACAATTTAAGACCGCAAGAATTCGCCAACACTTTTGCGAACAGAGTTTTTCCGGTGCCTGTTTCTCCGTAAAAGATCACGCCTTTCGGAAGTTTTGCTCCGAGCTTTGCATAGTTGTTTCGATTTCTGATAATGTCGCAAAGTTTCTTTAATTCTTCTTTTTCGCGGGCATAGCCGGCTATATTGTCAAAGGTATAGTTCATTGTTTGCCTCCGTGAAAGTTTCAGTGATTTTATTGTACATTGTCTGCGAAAAAATGTTAGACCGCAAATTTTAAAAATATTTTGACCCCCGATTTGAGGTAACGTATACATAAATATACTTGATTTATGACCCCAATTTGGGGTATAGTGATCATAGTGAAACGATCGGAGGGAGCATATGTACGAAAAGATAAAGATAAGCGCGCCGAAAAGCTTATACGATTTGCTGAAAAAAGATTGCGTTGATTTCAAGATCGTCAAGGCGGACGGCTCCCCGAATATGAATTCGTTTTTGAATACCCTTTTGAGGAATTATTACGAAGAATTTGCAGGCGTGGAAGAAAAGGTCCGTGAAGAAGTACGCAGTGCTGTCGAGATCGTACCTGACCGATATCGTGAAACGGTCTTTCTGAATACGCTGAAGATCCTTAATAAAAGGCAAACGGAGATAGAGCGCAAGGCGAGCGTGGTATTTGCGTTCAAGCCTGTCAAACTGTCGGAGAGAGCCGTTCTATGTATTGAGAACCTTTTGTTGCAGAATGAGTCGATGTCTTCTTACTATCGCAGACTGTTTTCCGGGTATGCGCAAAAAACTAAGAATGTGCGCGAAAAAATAATTTTTAAGGAGAATTACCGCCTTTTGACTGATGCCGCAAAAAGGGGTGTGAAGACTTGTATTTCGTTGGTCAACGGAAATATCGAAAAAGATGCATCCGTCCATTCCGTAAGTGCCGCAAAAGACGAACTGTTTAATTATGTGTTGTATTTCAACGGAAAACAAAATGTTACCGTACGGCTTTCTTCGGTGCGGACCGTATCCTTGCTTGCGGCGAAAAGCTATATTCCCGCGCAAAACAGAGAGCTTTTTGATAGACAGGTGGAATGTGCGGCGCAATATCCTATGTACAATACTGACCGTGAGCCTATCAAAGTCAGACTAACGGCGAAAGGAAGAAGTATGTTTGATAAAATATATCTTTATCGTCCCACTCCGATCGATATTGACGGGGATATCTATACATTTGCCTGTTCAGCGAATCAGGCGTTATATTATTTCGAAAGATTCGGCGACAATGCGCTTATCCTCTCGCCAAAAAAGTTGGGGATCTTTATGCGAAGTTACTATTATTTTGCTTATAAGAAATACAAGACGCTGTATCCGTGATTACCGATGACCGGGCTCGAAAGGACGAGCGCAGCGAGGACGGAATAGCGCCGCAAAAGAAGGCGCGTCACGATTTCGTTTCCGAGGCAAGACAGCGAAAAGGAAGCGAGGCGAAAAAGCAAAAAAATTAAGAGGAGAAGAAAGTCTCCTCGTATTTTTTTGCGAAAAGGCGAGTCTTCCGTAAATGGTGCCGATGACCGGGCTCGAACCGGTACGAAGTCTCCTTCGAGGGATTTTAAGTCCCTTGTGTCTGCCATTCCACCACATCGGCATTTTCGGCAACCGCCGTATGATATTCTAACACAATCGGCTATTATTTGCAATGATTTGATTAAAAACAAAAATATATGCCGCAAAAAATGTTGAACGGTTTCCGAAAATAATGCGATCCATCATCATGCAAAAGATTTAGATGAAACGCATGGGAAAAATAAATATTGAAACGCGCCATTAAATTCCTGAAAAATAAATTTTATGTGATTATTTAGTAAATTTTCAGTATTTTTTATTGCGTAAGAGGTGTTTTAATGCTATAATAATTACAATAATTAGAAATTATTCTGGGAAATACACGGAAGGAAAAATGGAAGACATAAAAGCGTTGTTCAGGAATCCGGGGGAAGGCATGACCGTATATGTGGTCGAACGTTCTTTTGCCGAAAACAGAGGTCAGCAATTTTTCTCACAATACAAAGGCACGAAAAATTATATATCGGCGGATAAAAACATTCGGGCTGTTTTAGACAAAATAGCGAAAAAACTTTTGAAATATCTACCGAATATTGCAGAAATAGTGGCCATGTGCTTAGCTCCCGCCGTTCCGGTAGTTAGTCTATGTTTTGCAATATCGGGTTTGATGATATTATTCGGCGTCAATGAACATCAGGCTGCGAGCAAGTATCTCGATCCCATGATAATCGAAGAAAAAGGCGTCGAAGAAAAACACTTGAATCAGTTGGTATCTTTATATAAAGACAGTATAATTAAGCCTACTATCATCATAATATTGAAAGACAACGATTTTGAAAGAGCTAA
>DVKK01000004.1 GCA_018716085.1 Candidatus Ornithoclostridium excrementipullorum
CCACTTCAACGTGAAAAGAGTTCGTATAAAATCCTTTTTTGAAGATATCCGAATTGAATTTTGTCCGATCGATTTCGACGAATCTGCCGCTGATAAGTTCACCGCTCGTCGCTAAAAGTGAAAAATTCAGGTTGTATTTTTCTGCTTGCCTGTCTGTATATCCGCGCATAAAAGAAAGCATATTGAGGGCAGCGTTATAGATTTTCTCGTCTTCCCAAAACTTACCATCGAAAATAACGTCGAGCATCTCGCTTAATCCTATAAAACCGATGGAGAGCGTGCCGTGCTTAAAAACTTCAGAAAGACCTGCATTATTGATATTTTCGCACAGCAGATCATATTGTTTCAAAGTATTGAACAAATCTATGTCCTGCGTACACGTTTTGTGAAAACGGTCTAGCAAAATTTCCGTAACGATATCTGCAACAGATAGCCATTTTTCCTTGCATTTCTTAAACAACGCATCCGGCGGTAAGTCGGGATGATCTTTCACGGTTTCCAAAGCGAGGCGTGGCAGGTTGATCGTTATATTATCGATATTGCTTCTTCCGATAGCGCCAGTTTTACCGAATCTGTCTGCAACGACGCGAGTTCTGCATCCCATAACGGACAACAGTTCTGGAGAAGTACCTTTATCCATTTCGCAGTCGCAGAGCAAGTATGTAGGGATCATCTTTTTGCCCGTACACTCCAATGCTTTCATAAGCAAATCATAGTTTCTGTCCTGCGTGTTGCGGCTGATTCCTTTTGCGACCTTGAAAATGATATTCGGTTTATAGATAAGTTCGCCTGCATGATAAAATTCATCGAGCAGCGTGAAAGCCAAAAACCTTGCAAAATCATTTTCGGCAAGTCCGATGTTGAGAGATATATAATAACTTGTCTGTCCCATCCGTGTATGAGTATTGTTGCACCAAATGATAAGATCACGGATTGCGGCGCGGAACATTTCTTCATTGCCCTTGTAATCGATGCCCAAAGCCGTAAAAATGCTTGTAAGATCGTTATCAAAATTGGCGAGAGCCATACCGCCGCTCTGTTCATTTCCGACGCGTTCAAAAAGTTCTTTTAGAAAATCAAAAACGCCGAGAATGGCTTTTACATCTGACAGACCGGCAAATATCGAGTAGGGAAATGCTTTCAGAAGATCGAACGTCAGACAATTATACGTTAATCCGTAAGCATCGAGATCATGGATATGAATGTGCCCTTCGCGGTGCAGCATCGCCCATTTTTTATCAAGGGAGTCTAAAACAGACTCTTTTACCGCCTTTTCTCCGATATTATAAATGCTACCGACATAACTCTTTCTATTGGCGGCATTGTCATTCTTATTCTGTAACTGCATGGTTGATCTCCGTAAAAACCTGATTGGAAGAACCGATGAACGGCATAGTTGTCGTTTTCAGTCTTTCTATGTAGGGGCCGTATTTCAAATAGTGTAACTTATCAAGGATCTTTTGGGGAACTTCGCTTATGTCGTGTCCGGTATACAGACAAATATCGAAGTCGTACAAAAAAGTGATGAGTTCATAGACGGCGTCTGCTTGCATCAATGGCTCTCCGCCGGAAATGGTGAGTTCCTTGTTAATGCAACTTTTTCGCAATGCGCCTGCAAGCTCTGCAACCGTAAGGCGGCTTCCTTTGGTAATATCCCAAGTCTCTTGATTGTGGCAACCGCTACAATGCAAATCGCACCCCTGCAAAAACAGTACCGTTCTATATCCGATGCCGTCACAAAGAGACGGATTTTTCATGATCGAATGGATATAAATATACATTTTATTCCCCGTAAACGACTGTAACCTTTTTTACATATTCGGTTACGGTGTCGACTCTTTCTTTTTTATTACTCCATCCTAAAACATCAACGCGCAATTGCGGATACTCTGGTAGGCAAAATTCTTTGAAATAAGTTAGGTTCGTCTGAAAACCCTCTACTATAAAAGGATGATTTTCATTCGTAGTGTGTTCAATAATCGTTATTCTTGAAAACGCATAAGTCCCTAGTTTTTCGTCTTTATTATTATAGCCGAAAGTGATTGTCCCACAGTCAATCTCAAAAAGTTTCTTTTCTATATAAAGAGGCACTAAATCATCCTTGCCACGAAAGTTTGTCATTGTAATAAGTCTATGCAGAATCCCATCTTCGGTTAACCGATCGTGTTGCAATTTAATAGCCATTTCAACAGGTCGTTTGTATTTAAGGTTTAAAAGCATAAATTTTAATTTTTTTAACCCCTGTTTCGCAATTTTTTCGAATTGTGTTGTAGCAAGCAGTTGCATAACTTCTATAAATTTTATAAGTGTATTATCATCATGGCTCGTGTAATAAAAACAGTTACCATGCGCCCACATATTGCGCAAACTCCTTAATTCCTCTTTTAGTTTTTTCCCTAAGTCAAGGGGCTGCATCACCTCAGGAAAAGATATATAAGATTTAGTCGGTACAATACGATGCTTTTTTAATACTTCTTCTTCAAAGCGTAAAAAAGTTTCTGAAATAATTGGCACAACATATTGTTCTTCGCAAAAAATAATAGGTATATCTCGTTCTTCTTTTTTTACTGTATTCAAAGCGGAAAAATCATCTCTAAAAGTTTTTTTAGTATCATATAGTAAAAATTCTTTTGGTAGCATAAACGACTTTTGTCGAATAATTGTATTCAACATCGCCCAAAACTGATCAACATTTAGTAGTAAACTCAAAACAAATAACATTCCGTAAATTGTAAGTTCTTCATCATCTCCGCATATATTATAATTCAATCTTAAAAATGAGTAATGTGCCGTGAGCTTGGATAAATCAAACTTAAAATGCCGTTTCATTTTGCTCGTCGAATAAACTGCGATAGCATGAACGTTTAAAGCACGAATTTTCTTATAGAAGCGTATAAATTCATCTAGTTCGTCATCGTTTAAATGTTGCGAGATAAATAAAAATTTTTCTTTAAACGCATCGCTTATTCCGTATTTTTTATATGAAACTTCATTTAAATTTCTTTCCGCATAGCAGATAATAGGAGAAATGAGATTTTTTAATCCTATACTAACATTTTTATTGCTTGCAGTAAAAAACTGCGAAATAGTTTGTGATAAAATTGGTGTTTCCATCTTTTGTACCCTCATATTATTTTTATCAAGTCATCACTCTCGTTGATTTGCAGAAGCTGTGTATAGAATTCCACCAATCGGTGCGGAAACGCAACATTTAGCAACCGTATCGGTTGTTCCCGTCCGAGCAACGATATAATGACATCTCCGTGGCGAAGTGCCGTATCGTCGGCAACGGAAACAGATTTGATTTTTTCTATCGGAAGATAGATGACGTTGCTTGCCTTTTGATATGTCTGAATGATCAGATGTGTGTTATTGATTTCACCGACCTTGATACCGTAGGGCATTTTGTAGGCTTTTATAAAGGATATAAGACCGATAATAGCTGTCGGCATCACGATAAACGAAAGCCCTCCGAAAATTGCACCGCCAATATATAGCGGCGTGATCGACAGCCATAGCCCGACAGAGACCAGCATAATCGAAATCAGAACAATTGCAAGGATTGCGATTCTGATAGATAATTTAATATAATCTTTTTTCTCCAATCTGTATTGGCAGATATCGTAGCGTATTTTGGTGTTGATCGTTTTCTTTAAGTCCGACGCAACATTATGGAGAACGCTTTGCAGTGTTTGCGCGTCGTTCAAATCTATCGATTCATCCAAAAGCACATCAAACGACACGCCTAAAACTTTTGCGATATCCCGGATATTGTCGAGCTTTGGTTCAAATTTACCGTTTTCCCAATCGGATATGGTTTGCCTGCTCACGCCATCGGTGGCTTCCGAAAGAGAATAACCGAACTCTTCCTGCGAGAGCCCCCGTGCTTTTCTTAATATCCTGATTTTTTCAGATAACTTCATTGTGTTGCCCGTCCTTATTACAAAACCTGCCGTCAATACACTTGCGTCTTTTTTTATAAGCGGAACCTGTTTTGTCATTGCCGTAATAACTTTACATCAATTTATCCACAAACACCACCAGTCGCAACATGGAATTTTGTCAGGTTCAACCTGACATTAGATATATTATAACCCAAAAACGTTTTTTTGACAAGAGCTGTGCTCTATTTTAAACTCCAATCGACTTATCTTTTAGATTAATCAATTCTTGGAAAGTTTTAGAGACAAATCAGATGACATCGGCACCGAAATGAAGGTGCCGAGACAAATATTTGACGATCTTAACCGCAATACCATTGGGATTATTATATGTATTTAGATATTGAACAGTATGGACATGTATATGATGTAGAAAATACAAATGATATGTTTTCTTTTTATAGAACACAATGCGGTACGAATCCGAATTTAATCAAAAAATACGATGTGTTTGCATATGAATTTGTTAGAAGAACAGACCAGAATTGGCTCAGGCTATCATTTAGAGGAAAAATATTGAGAGTTAATTACGATAGCTGGTTTGCTATAGAAGAATTTTTATCGAGACTGTCATCTCTTTTCGATTCTGTAGAGAAAGGGGCTTTAAACTTTGTTGCAGAATTATTCGGTCTTAATGTAGCTGTGTAATTCCAAAGTTCAATTTACATTACGCATACTCCACCAGCGCTTCGAGCCTCGGCTTAAAGCGAACCAAAAAACAGGGAGTACGGCACAAGTGCCACTCCCTTTTTCTTGTCCCGCACCTTGCCCCACTCTCCGCCCCGTTACTATAACGGATTCCGACCGTGTGACGCGCTCACCGTTAGCCCCCATTACTTAGATCTTTTCCTTTATTCGCGCTATTCCGTCCTCGCCTCGCTCGTCCTTACAACTCCCCTCAGCTCCGCAAAATTTACCGATTCTGAACATATCCTATTTTGGCTGTTTTTCAACTTACTTTCCGAAACTTTCTCGATTTATCGATATATTTTTTATATGCCGTTGCGGTTTTACGTAGGATCGTGCGTTATAGAATATTTGACCAAATTATATTGACATGATATACTTTAATATATGAATTATATAGATTACAAACAAAATCATAACTACATTGAAATGGTAAAACGCTTTACATCACCAAAAGTAGCCGATGCTATTATAAATAACATACTATTTACAGAAAAATATTTGCCTAAAATCGAAAATGCAATACCCGATAAACAAGAACAACATCTTGCTTATAAACAATTGGGTATAATGGCCTTTTCTGCTGCAGAAGCGCTTTGGAAAAGCATAGAAATCGCTATAATAAATAAATGTCACGAATTTGGATGTAATGAAAATAATTGTGTATACCGAAAATACAAAAAGATCTCAGATCTCAACTTTGCAAAAAACAAATCGATTTTGGAACATCTGAACACAACAAATCTTCTGTTAGTTATGCCACAAGACGAAAGCGGTATCGAAAAATTAAGTCATTTGCGCAACCATATACATCTTACAAGGATCAACTCGGACGGAGATAAATCTGCGGAGTTCACTCTTTCATTTGTAGACAATATGCTCCGTTTGTTTTATGTAACGTTAAATCAACTTAATACTTCCATATGGTATTTCAATACCCCAAACGCCTGTCTCAAAAATTTCGATAATAACTCTTTCGATAAAACCAAGGCTCTAAATGATAATAATCGAAAAGACCATTATACATGGAAAGTTATCGGGGCTTTTTTTCACATTATAGACAATATATCACTAACAGAAAATGATAAGTATTACTTAGATCAATTAAATCTATCTACATCTGAAATATGCAACTACGATGTTGTGATCGACTACATAGGGCGTAAATTATATTATATTAAGAGAGATTTTAAGTCTGATGAAAAATATGATCGGGAATTGACTCGCATATTAGATACATTTAAACAATGGGCGCCGGACAAATCAACGCTTATCAGCGATATTAAGAAAAAAAAGGATTATTACTTTAAGCTGTTTGCTGAAATGTAGCAACCTCTATTTACGCGATCATTCAACCCGTGTTTTTCATAATACTCTTGTCGGGTCCCGAAAATATGCTATACGATAAATTCGGAACAAGATATTCGTACGTTACTCACAAACGGATACCTAACTCGAACGCTATGGTCAGATACTTATTGCCCGCATTGCGGCCGTAAAGGATCAGATCTCGCATATCGTATTCTTCGCAATCCAAATTATCTGCCCCAAACAAAAACTGAATAAACGGTATGTTCCTGAATCGCGCGACCGCCATAGAAGCAGCGCATTCCATTTCCACACCCAAACACCCCTGTCCTTTTCTTTTTGCGATAAGGGCGGGCGTTTCCCTGTAAATAGCGTCGCTTGTCCAAACCTTGCCCAAGACATAGGGGATCTTAAATCCCGATAAAAAATCTTCCGCTGCTTTCAAGCAATTTTTATCCGTTTCTATCTCATCTCCGGGCGGCAGATAATATTGACTTGTGCCTTCATCTCTGATCGCAGACACAGGCAAAATAATTTTTCCTTTCGTTACATTTTCGTTAAGGATCCCGCAACAGCCGAACAGAACGATCTTCTGCGCGCCCATAGCTATGATCTCTTCCAGTCCCGCAACACACGCCGGCGCGCCGACTCTCGATACGAACAAAGCGATCTTTTCCCCCTTATATTCTGTTTCATAGACGGGTAAAGAACCATTTGCCGTATAAAGACGTGCGATCTCGGGCGGATCGAACGCTTTAACATAATCTTCCACAATATCTCCCGAAAACGTCGATACGGCTATCTGAGGAAAGTCTTTACGTCTGCGAACGGTATCGCTCGGATTGACGAAAGCCTTTTTTTCCATATCGAAATCACTGAATAATAACGGCATTGATCATACCTCCGCATTTGTCAATAAAATAGTTTTGATCAAAGATATAATTCGTTCGGGGGTCTGTTCGTCGATAGCCATCAACGTACCGTACATTCTGACCCCCTGATATGAAAATACGATCAGATCGAAGACCGCATCAACGTCAACGTCATTGAATTCCTTGCGATCTATCCCGTACTCCAATAACTGTTTCCACATTGAGCGCGATTTAAGATATTGCCGCAACAAGGCATTATCCCGTTTCGCATCGTCGGCGCTGAAAAATTCATATATCGCGACGCTCAAAGCCCCTTTCGTATCCATCATCTCGTTTTTATACCGTTCCAATACTTGCAGTAAAATTTCTTTTGCGGACGCCCCTTTCCCGATCTTTTCGGAGAACTCGTCTTTTTGCGCATTCATCAAATCGTCTATGATATCGGCAAAGATTTGTCCTGTACTGCCGTAATGCAAGTACAGTCCCCCGCGGCTCAGTTCGGCAGCTTCGCAGACGTCTTTCATGGTAACGTCTTTGAAGCCTTTTTCCGCAAATAGCGTCATCGCCTGCTCTTTTATATGCCGTTTTGTCAAATCGCCCTTTTTACCCATTTCGGATATCCTCGATCAGTATTGCGACACGTGTGTCGGTTATATTATACGACACATGTGTCGCAAAGTCAATATTTTTTCGATTTTATACAAAAGTTCGATAAAACAAGCCTACCGAGGTCTTTCACTTTGCCTGTCCGTGTTATGAACTCTCGCTGCGGACAGAAATTAAATTTTTCGTAAAAACAGACCTCTGTGCTCCCCGCCTTTCGGCGAAAACTACGTACTGTCCATTTCTTTGAAGACAAACAGCTGTTTCGGCTTGGCGATTTTCCTTAAATTTATCCCAAAACGAGGTCGTTGAGATAGCCGATACCGATCAATACCGCCAGATATGAGAAATTTATCAGAGAAAACAGTCCGAGATAACGAAGCGTGCCCCCGGGTACGCGTTTGCGGTACTCTCCGAGGGTTATCAGACTGGCAAGCGAGGATATCGGAGTGCCCAGTCCCCCGATGTTCACCGCGATAAGCAGATGTCTGTAATCGTTAGTGAAGCGCGACAACAATACCGCCGACGGAACGTTGCTTATGACCTGACAGGTCGCCGTTCCGACAAGCAGAGGCGAAAGAGCAACGAGCGAGCCGAGAGCCTCCCGCACAGCCGGTATCCGTGCGAGATTGCCCGAAAAGATAAAGAAAGCGCAAAACGTGAGCAACAGACCGTAATCCACCCGCAGAAAACATTTCGGTTCGAGCGCCAGTAACGCGACCGTAACGGCGATCAATCCGACGTAATACGGAAAAACGCGGAAGACGATCATTACGGAAAGCGCAAACAAAACGAAGTATATCGCCATACGCCACGGCTGAGGGGCTGCCCCGGGGGAAGATTCAAGTTCTATCGGCTCGGGCTTGACTATAAAACACGTACCCGCGATCAATATGAACGCCGCGGCGAACGGTATCGCCATTATCGAGAAAAATTCGCCCGCTTCTATCGAATAAAACGAATACAGGTACAGATTTTGCGGATTGCCGAACGGGGTGAGCATTCCTCCGAGATTAGCGGCTACGTTCTGCATCACGAATACGAACGCCGTATATTTCGTCTTCCCGCATGACGACAGCACGAACCATCCGAGCGGCAGGAACGTGACCAAAGCCATATCGTTCGCCATGATCATGGAGCCGAAATAGGTCACGAAAACGAGTGCGAAAGTCACTCGGCGCATATTGCCGAACGCGGCAATGATCTTTACGGCAAGCCATTCGAAGAACCTGCGGCGTTTGAGCGCCGATACGACGGCAAGCGTGCAAAACAGACAAGACAGCGTATCGAGGTCGAAATAATCTGCATAACCCGCGTCGGGCGGAACGAAAAAGCAAGTGACCGCCGCCGCGACGACGGCGACTATCAGCACAATGCGGCTTTTCAGGAAGCCTTTTATCAGATACATTTTGGACGCCTTCGCCGCGCCCCCGCTTCTCCCGTACATACCTCAATATGTATATACCTTTACGCCCGCGAATGCAAGCGTTTGAAGGCACTTTCCGATGTTTTCCGCAACAAAAAATTCCGCGGCAACCGCGGAATCGCATTCAGTTTTTCGATTCGGTCATATGCTTGCGCACTTTAAGCCGGTTGACCGCCCGCGCCAGCCTCGCCTGAGCGGCGTAATATTCTCTGACGCTCTGTTTTTGCAGCGAGTCTTCCCGCGCCTTATCCACGGCAATGCGCGCGCGTATCTCGTCGATCTCTTCGGGTCGCTCCGCGGTGTCCACGAGCACAAGCACACTGTTGTCCTCCACCTTGACGATACCGTCCGCGACCGCCGCTATCTCGGTTTTTTCCTTCCCGTCTTCGTCGATATACGTAAATTTCATCTCTCCGGGGACTATCGCGGTAACGTAATTGAAGTGACGCGCCTGTATGCCGTACTGTCCCTGCAAAGTCGGCAGAACGAGCGACAGACAGGGACCTTCGTAAAACGGCTTGTTGGTCGCGAGGACGTGAAGGTCGAAAGACTCCCTCATACGGTCTCCCGCAGGCTTTCGGCTTTAGCAAACGCCTCTTCGATCGTGCCGACGTTGTAAAACGCGCTCTCGGGCAATTCGTCCGCCTTGCCGTCGACGATGGCGGCGAAGCCCTCCACCGTGTCGGACAGCGACACGTACTTGCCTTCGTTGCCCGTAAACTTCTCGGCAACGTGGAAAGGCTGCGACAGGAAGCGCTGAATCTTTCTCGCCCGAGCGACGGTGAGCCTGTCTTCGTCGCTGAGTTCCTCCATACCGAGGATCGCGATGATGTCCTGTATCTCTTTATACTTCTGCAATATCTCCTGCACCTCTCGGGCAACGCGGTAATGTTCGGCGCCGACTACCTCTTCCGTAAGTATGCGCGAGGAGGATTCGAGCGGATCTATCGCGGGATAAATACCCTGTTCGGCTATCTTTCTGCTCAGGACTGTGGTCGCGTCGAGGTGCGAGAACGTAGTCGCGGGAGCGGGGTCGGTCAAGTCGTCGGCCGGCACATAGACCGCCTGGACGGACGTTACCGAGCCGTTTTTGGTCGAAGTGATCCTCTCCTGCAATTCGCCCATCTCGCTCGCAAGCGTAGGCTGATATCCGACGGCGGACGGCATACGTCCCAACAACGTGGACACTTCGCTGCCCGCCTGTACGAATCTGAATATATTGTCGATAAACAGCAACACGTCTTTATGACGCGCATCGCGGAAATATTCCGCCATCGTCAGTCCCGAAAGCGCTACCCGCATACGCACGCCGGGCGATTCGTTCATCTGTCCGAAAACGAGCGCCGTTTTGGAAGACACTCCGCTCTCGTTCATCTCGCTCCAAAGTTCGTTTCCCTCTCGGCTGCGCTCTCCCACGCCGGTAAAGACCGAATAACCGCCGTGCTTGGTCGCAACGTTGTGGATGAGCTCCTGTATAAGCACGGTCTTGCCCACGCCTGCGCCTCCGAACAGACCTATTTTGCCGCCCTTTGCGTAAGGTTCGAGCAGATCGATCGCCTTTATTCCCGTTTCGAGTATTTCCACGGACGGATTCTGTTCGTCGAAAGCGGGCGCGGAGCGGTATATCTCCATACGCTCCGAATCGGACAGAGCGGGGCCGCCGTCTATCGGGTCGCCGAGCACGTTGAACATACGTCCGAGAGTCTGTTCTCCTACGGGCACTTCTATGCATTTGCCGGTCGCCTCCGCGCTCATTCCGCGCGCAAGACCTTCGCTGCCCGACAGCATCACGCAGCGCACTGTGTGCGCGTCGAGGTGCTGAGCGACTTCCATGACCTTCTTCTTGCCGACGCCGCGCACTACGAGCGCGTCTTTGAGCTTGGGAAGAGCGTCGTCAAACATTACGTCGACGACAGGTCCGGATATTCTCGTTATGATACCTTCTTTCATCGTTTGGCTCCGTTGTTTTTCATGGACTTGGCGCCCGCGGTCACTTCCGTGATCTCCTGCGTTATCGCCGCCTGTCTGACGCGGTTGTATTGCAGCGACAGATCGGAAAGGATCTCTTCGGCGTTTTTATCCGCGCCGCTCATTGCCACCATACGGGCGTTTTGCTCGCAGCAATAGCTGTCCACGAGCGCGCTGTATACAAAACCCGCTATAAAACTGTGTATCGCGCTGTCGAGCACTCTCTCCACCGACGGCTCGTATTCGAACGCGGTCGAATGCACTTGCGACGTGTCTATCCCTCCTCTGTCTATGGGCAGCAGTTTGACGGCGTTGACCTCTCCCGTCCTGCCTCCGGCAAAATCGGTGTAAACGACGGATATTCGTTTCAGCTTGCCCGAATTGTACAGTTCGAGCAACAGCTCGCATATCTCGCGGGCACGGTGCAGAGTGGGATTTTGCGCGGTATAGAGAAAACTGCTCTCCACAGGCACGCCGTGATGCGAAAAATACTGCCTTCCGTATTCTCCCACGACAAACATTTTACTGTCCCTGTGTTCGTTAAACAGCTTTTGCGCGGTTTTGAGCACGTTCTGGTTATACGCTCCCGCAAGCCCCTTGTCCGCAGTGATCACGAGCACTCCGTAAGTGCCGTCACAGGTATCGGGCTCCTCTTCGGGGGCAAGGTATTTGCTTTGCATCTCCTCCGACGCGGCGAACATTCTGTCTATCTCTTTTTTGAGCGCCGTAAAATACGGACGGGTCCTGTCGAGATCGTTTTTCGCCTTGCGCACCTTCGTGGACGCGATGAGATACATTGCGTTGGTTATCTTGCGCGTATCCCTTACGCTCGCTATCCTGTGCTTTATCTCGGTGATGCTGCTCATAGCGCGTTATTTTCCTTCGCTTGCGCGGAATTTGTCCGCGGCGGCGAGTATCGCCTCTTTCGTTTCGGGCGTCAGTTCGCCCTTTCCTATACTGTCGCAGATATCGGGACGGACGGTCGAGATGTATTCGAGCATTCTGTCGGCAAACGCGTTTATCTCCTCCACGGGCACTCCCTGCATCTTGCGGCCGAGCGCGCAGACCAGAAGCAAAACTTCCTGAGTCTGAGTGTACGGTCTGTACTGCGGTTGGCGAAGCAGACGCATGAGCCCCTGTCCGTAATAGAGCTGTTTCTTGGTCGCGTCGTCCAGATCGCTGGCAAATTGCATGAACACTTCCATTTCGCGGTACTGAGCAAGATCCAGTCGCAAAGAACCTACGGCTTTCTTTACCGCCTTCGTCTGCGCAGCGCCTCCCACACGCGACACCGAAAGACCGATATTGACGGCGGGCCTCTGTCCCTCGAAGAACAACTCGTTTTCGAGGAATATCTGTCCGTCGGTGATCGATATGACGTTGGTCGGGATATATGCGGAAACGTCGCCCGCCTGCGTCTCGACGATGGGCAAAGCGGTCATACTTCCGCCGCCGAGTTCGTCCGAAAGATGCGCGGCGCGCTCCAGAAGTCTGGAATGCAGATAGAATACGTCGCCCGGATATGCCTCACGGCCGGGGGCGCGTTCGAGCAGAAGGCTGAGCGTGCGGTATGCGACGGCGTGCTTGGAAAGATCGTCGTAGACGATGAGCACGTCCTTGCCGGAATACATAAAGTGCTCCGCCAAAGCGCAGCCCGCATAAGGCGCGATATACTGCATAGGCGCCGA
Source organism: Candidatus Ornithoclostridium excrementipullorum (assembly GCA_018716085.1). Classification (GTDB taxonomy): domain Bacteria; phylum Bacillota; class Clostridia; order Christensenellales; family UBA3700; genus Ornithoclostridium; species Ornithoclostridium excrementipullorum. The sequence continues at coordinate 12,494 of DVKK01000004.1, forward strand.
CTCGCCCGCTCCCGCGGACATTATGACCGTATATTCGAGCGCGCCGAACTTTTTCAGCGTCTGAGCCAACTGCACGACCGAGCTTGCCTTTTGTCCGATCGCGACGTATATACAGACGACGTCTTTTCCTTTTTGATTGAGTATGGTGTCGAGCGCGATCGCGGTCTTACCCGTCTGCCTGTCGCCGATTATCAGCTCGCGTTGTCCGCGGCCGATCGGGAACATGGAATCCACGACGAGCAGCCCCGTTTCCATAGGCTTGTTGACGGGCTGACGGTCTATTATACCGGGAGCGGCAAACTCTATCGGTCGGTATCCCTCGGGCGTAATATCTCCCTTTCCGTCGACGGGATTGCCGAGAGCGTCGATAACTCTGCCCAAAAATTCTTTTCCCACGGGTATGCCCGCAGTCCTGCAAGTCCTGCGTATCAGACTTCCCGCAGATATCTCCCTGCAATCGCCGAAAACGATTATGCCGCAGCTGTCGGGGCGAAGATCCTGGATCATGCCCTTGACGCCGCAGTCGAATATAACTATTTCTCCGTAAGTGGCGTGCGCGAGACCGTCCGCATTGACTATGCCGTCCCCTACGGACAAAACTTTGCCCGTTTCTTCGGCAAGAGCCTCGGGAGCCCATTTTTCGACGGCTTCGCGTATAAGCGGAATGACGTCCGCTCCCGCGCCGTTTATGCGGTCGATACGGCGTTTGAGCTGTTCGAACCTTCCTCCGACGCTCCAATCGTAGACGTCGCTGCCCACTTCCAGTCGGAAACCTCCGGGAAACAGATCGCTTTCGATCCACTCCAGCTTTACGCCCTTGCCGTACTTTTTTCTGAGAAAAGCGGAAAATCTCGCTTCCTGTTTCTGTGAAGGGCGGGTCTCGGAATACAGCAGAGCCTTAATCTTTTCCATCTTTCTCTTCCTCTTCCGCCGCGTCCAGGAAGCTGTCGTAAGCCTCGTTCACGCTCGACGTCATAACGACTTTGCGAGCCATGTCTCCGACAAGGTCGCGTATATCCGCGCCGACGCCGTCGATGATCTTGTCGTGCTCTTCGCGCGCTTTCTCTTTCGCGCCGTCGACGATGTCTTTCGCCTCGGTCTGAGCTTCGCGCAGTTTCTCGGCGCGCATAGCCCCGATCTCTTCCGCCGCCGCGCGTTTTTTCTCTGTTATCTCATCTTCCGCCGCGGAGAGTTTCTTCTCGTATTCTCCGCGCTTGCTCTGTGCGTCGTCGAGCGCCGCCTTCGTCTGCTCTTCTCTGTCCGCGTACTCGTCCTGTCTTTTCTTTATAAAAGCCTTGACCGGCTTGTACAAAAGAAGGTACAGACCCGTCGCCAGAATGACGAAATTGAGCAGGTGCAGCAAGATCTGCTGCCAGTCGATATTCAACGGCATCCGCTATCCGCCTCCTTACAGCACGAATATGAGCAGTATGGCTATGATCAATGCGTAAATGATCGCAGTCTCGATGAATACGAGCCCCAGCATCATGCTCGTACGGATATCGTTCTTCGCCTCGGGCTGACGGGCTATGCTCTCGTTGGATTTCGCCACGGCTATGCCCATACCTATCGCGCCTGCCGCCGCCGCAAGTCCGACTGCGATGGCAGCCGCGATCGCGATCAGTCCCGTCTGGTCGTTCGAACCGCTGTCTGCGGGAGTTTCGTCGACGGGGGTCGTATCGACGACTTCCGAGTCCGTATTTCCGTCCGTCTGCGCGGCGATACCCGTTTCCGGCGCAAAGACCAGACCGAGCGTTATCCCGAGCGCCGCAAGCGCTACGACGGCCATCACGGCCGCGGAGATCATTTTGATTCTGATAGATCTTTTCATATGATTAAACCTCGTTGACAAGAGTTTCTTTCTTATGGTGTCTGACTTTCGCTCCCTTGGCTTTCGCGGGTCTGATGTGCGGCTCCGATACCTCGCCGTAGAACAACGCCGTCAGCATGACGAGCACGTACGTCTGTATCAAAGCGTGCATCAGCGTGAACAACACTCCCACGATGACGGGAAGAACGAAACTGAGCGCCAGATAATAATACACGAGTTCGGTGACGAGCAATCCCGAAAGAAGCGCGCCGAAAAGACGGAAGCTCATGGATATCGGCAAAGAGAAATCTTTGAGCGTACGTCCTACGCCGCGCAGACCGTTGCCCGCGATGCCTCCCGACAGTATGACGATATACGAAAGACATCCCAGCATTATCGCGCCGTTGATATCGGACAGCGGAGCGGGCAAAGACAGCGATACTCCGCTCGTCGCGACGACGGGGATGCCGATCAGCTCGAACAGCGTGCCGACGAATATGTAAACGCCTGCCGCATAGATATAAGCGCCTAAGAATGAGTTGCGATGGGGACTGTTTGTCTTTGCGAGTCTGTCGAACCAACCGACCGACATCTCTACCAGCATTTGAAATTTGCCGGGAACGCGCTTGAAACGCGGAACGGCGAATATCCTGACTGCCGCCGCCGCTACAAGAACGATAGCCGTGACGACGAACGCGGATATCAGCCCGGGATTGACCTGCATCCCGAAGAGATCCACCTTGTTCGCCTCGTGGAGCACGGCGTCTTCCATGGCGTCGGATACGCTCTCGTCGCTCGAATAGAGCGGATCCGTCAGAACGATCCCGACTATCAGCGCCGCGACGACGGCGATCCATATGACGACTGCCGCTATCTTCTTTTTGTTCGTTCTTTTTTCTATCTTCGACATAATTGCCTCTGACTTCCTATCGATTGTAACTCTAAACAGCCGACTTTGCAAGCGTTTGGCGCAAATTAACGCCGCCGCGGCTCAATGCCCGTCCATCCAAGACGAGTTCTTCTACAATCACGGTGATTTTGTCCCCTAAACGGCAAAAATATCCTTATGCCGCGCCGCGTATACCGCCCTCGATCGCAGGTTCATGCTCTATCCTCCTGCCTCACGCTATGACAAAAACGACGTTTTCGTTCCGCACGGATCGCGTCGGTCCTCATATTCGGGAGCGTTTCGATAAAGCACGGACGCGGGAGGATATATCCTGCCCGCGTCCGCGTATCGGTGATTATAACTGTTACGGAATAGTCTTGTTTATGTCGTCGGAGCGAGTCTTGTCCTCGTGCTCCTTATCGCCGCAATACGGACAGCTTCCGCATCCGCACGAACCGCACGCGCCGCCGCCGCAACCGCCGCTCTTTCCCTTTTTCCGTCTTATACGCGATACGACGGGTCTGCCGAACGCCGTCAGCACCAGAAGCACGGCGACGATTATTACTACAATCTCCTGCCAGCTCATATCAGTCTCCGCTCTTTGCCGCTCCGCCGCCGAGAGAAAGCTTCTTTTTCCTGTTCTTGTCCACATAGACCTTGACGCCTATCGCGGCGGCTATCAGCGCTATGAGGATAAGGCTGATCCACCAGTAAGTGCCGATCCAGAATACGAGCGCGCCCACCACATATGCGACGAGCATCCAGTAGCCGACTGCCGCCCATATCTGTTTACCGCTGCGCAGTTCGCCGTAAGCCGCTCCGACAGCCGCCATACAGGGCACGCTGAGCAGGTTGAACGCCATGAACGCGAACGCCGCGGGCGCACCTCCCGCCATGCCGCTGACGAGAGTGCCGAGAGCCGTGGAGAGCAGCTGTCCCTCTTCGACTTCGAGCGCGTCCTCTTCCATACCCGCAAAGGTGCCGAGCGTGGATACGACCATTTCCTTCGCTATCAATCCCGAGAATGCCGCAACGACGAACATCCAGCCGTTCTCACCCATGCCGAAGCCGAGAGGAACGAACAACCAGCTGAACACTTTGGCTATCTGCCCCAATATGCTGTCGCCCTGATCTTCGACGAATCGGAACGTAAAGCTGATATTGGTCAGGAACCATATGACCACGGTCGCACCCGCAATTATCGTCGCGGCGCGGAACAGATAGTGTTTGAGCTTTTGCCACAGATGGACCATCGTGTTGCGGAATTGCGGTCTGTGATACTCTGGCAGTTCCATTATGAATGCGGACGCTTCGCCCTTAAACACGAACTTTTTGAGCAGTATCGCGCTGACTATCGCCACGGCTATACCGAGCACGTACATACCGTACACTATGAGATCGCGGTGCGAACCCCCGAAAAGTATCGCTCCGAACGCCGCCCATATCGGCATCTTCGCTCCGCACGAGAAGAACGGCGCGAGCAGTATCGTCATCTTCCTCTCCTTGGGGTCTTCGAGAGTCTTCGTCGCCATAATTCCCGGCACCGCGCAACCGAAGCACATGAGCAGAGGCAGGAAGGATTTGCCCGACAAGCCGAACTTGCGGAACGCCCTGTCCATGATGAACGCCACACGCGCCATGTATCCGCTGTCTTCCAATATCGAGAGGAAGAGGAACAGCACAAGTATCTGCGGTATGAACGACAGTACGGAGAATACGCCGCCGCAAATACCGTCGTTGACCAACGACGCGTACCATGTACCCTCGGGCATGGCTCCCGCGATAACCTCTCCCAACCGCGACGTCGCTATATCCATCAGGTTGAAAAGGATCGTACCGGGCGCGTTTATCGCGCCGTTGCCGAATATGTCGTTCCATATCGTGGGTTCCGCGATCTCGGGGATCGCGCCCATCGCGCCGAGATACAGGAAATCCTCGCTGAACGTAAGATGAAACACCGCAAGCATTATGATCAGAAACAGAGGTATTCCCCATATCCTGTGAGTGAGAACGCGGTCTATCTTGTCGCTCTTGCTGAGTTTGACCTGCTGTTTTTTACCCGACACGGCGTCTTTGCACCGCGAGGATATGAACTTGTATCTCGCGTCGGCGACCAGAGCCTCGTAATCGGTCCCCTCTTCGCAAAGTCTTTCGATCTGTTCGACTATCCTCGGGTTTTTGTTCTTTTCGAGTTCGTCGCCTTCGAGAGCCTTCACCGCTCTGAACGCCGCGTTGTTCACTCCCGCCTGCTCGTAAAGAGCGTAAGCGCCGCGGTACAATCCGCTTATGCCCGAATTCTCGCCGGCAAAGCTCACGCCTTTGCGCGGCGAGTCCGCCGCTTTGGCAGCGACGCGCATCATCTCGTCGAGGCCTTTGCCTCTGAGCGCGCTTATCTCCACGACGGGAACGCCGAATACCTCGGAAAGTTTTTCGGTATCGATCTTGCGCTTGTCCTTTTGCAGCACGTCGGTCATGTTGAGCGCTATGATCACGGGAGCGTCGAGTTCGAGAAGCTGCGTGGTAAGATACAGATTGCGCTCCAGATTGGTGGAATCCACGACGTCCACGATCACGTCGGGCTTTTCGTCTATTATGAAATTGCGCGACACCACTTCTTCCGGCGTATAAGGGGACAGAGAGTATATCCCCGGAAGGTCCACCACGTCGATTTTGACGCCCTTTTTGCGATACGACCCCTCCCTTTTGTCCACCGTCACGCCGGGCCAGTTGCCGACGTGGGCGGTACTGCCCGTCAACGCGTTGAACAAAGTGGTCTTGCCGCAGTTGGGATTGCCCGCCAATGCGAATCTCATCTCACACCTCCAACACTACCGCGTGCGCTTCCGCCTTTCTCAGCGAAAGTTCGTATCCCCGCAGCGTGACCTCGATCGGATCGCCGAGGGGAGCTACCTTGCGCAGCATCACTTCGGCGTCGGGCGTCAGCCCCATGTCGAACAGTCTGCGCTTGACCTTGCCGTCGCCGTCTATAGATACCACGACGCCTTTTTGTCCGGGCCGCAACTTGTCAAGTCTGCTTTCCATATGTATCTCCTCTTATTTATTCGCCGCCCTCGGGCGACACCTCTATCTTTACGGCTACGCTCTTGCCGAGCGCGAGTTTGCCCTCGCCTATCCTGACGATCACGTCCCCCGCGTTGTCGTACAGCGAGCGCAACGTGCATCCGGGCATTATCCCCAGACTTTCCAGATGTCTTCTGACCTTTTCGTCCGCCGCTACTTCGGTCACCACCAGATCGCGACCGAACGGCGCAAATGCGAGTCTCATTTTTATCGCTTCTCCGTCCCGTATTTAGTTAGCTTACGCTAACCCGTTCGTAAGAATATATGCGCACCGTCGCGCTCCTATCCCGACGTTCTTATGAGCGCGGCGCTGCAACGGTGCGACAGCGCCCCTGCCACCGACACTGCGTCGTGCCACAACAGCGATTCCTGCAATCCCGTGAACTGCGACAGCATACGCGCGCAGACGGCGCAGACTTCGCTCTGTTCCGCAAAGCGTTTCGCTCCCTCGTCGGTCATGACGACGGATTTGTCGTCGCGCTTTTTTATAAGCCCCTGCTGTTCGAGCAGACAGAACTTTTTGTAAACGCTTGCTCTGGCATAACCCAGATCGACGGCGACGTCGGTCATTTTTGCCGCCCTGCCGTCCTTGGCGAATTTGTCTATCGCCCTCATATACCTGTATTCGGATGCGGTCATATACCCTCCTTTGGGTTAGCGACTGCTAACCGCTTCGCCGAATAAAAAGCGCTTTCACGCTCTTTTCGTCTGTTATTTTATACCTCTGTGCGTTCCGTGTCAATGGTTAGCCATATGCAACGCGTCGGAAAACGCCGATATTGCGGCTTTTTTCGTCAGTTTTCCAAAGAACGCTTTATAGCGGCAAAACTCTCCTCGCTTATGATGTGTTCTATCCTGCACGCGTCCTGCTCGGCGATATGTTCTTCCACTCCGAGCTTCTCGTGCAGAAATCTCTTCAACGTGCGGTGTTTTTCGTAGATCTCGTTCGCTCTTCTCGCTCCCTCTTCGGTAAAGTCGAGATGCCCCTCTCCGTCTACGGTGATGTATCCCGCGTTTTTCAGCACGGATACCGCTCTCGATATGCTCGGCTTGGAATAATTGAGTTCCGCCGCCAGGTCTATCGAACGCACGCTTCCCATCTTCTCTTTTAAGCGCAGCAGAGTTTCGAGATAATTTTCGCCCGATTCGTAGATCATGTTTTCCTCCTTGCGTTATTTCGATTATAACATTTGCTGCCGTTTTTGACAAGCGAAAGCCGATATATGCCTGTTCCCCCCCGCTTCCGGGACATTTCCTTTACGGGACCGGCACCGCACCGTCGAGCCCATGCGAACGTCGCCGCATACGCGCCGGCTTACATACGGGATATATAAGGATAAAAATATATAATATACTAAAATTTTCGGCTTTTGTATTGACAACTTCCGACGCTTGTAATATAATTATAAAAAACAGTAATCGTTATTGTTTTTAATAATCGGAGGAACGGAATATGAACATCAAAGGGACCAAGACCGAACGCAACCTGATGACCGCTTTTGCGGGCGAATCTCAGGCGAGGAACAAGTACACCTACTACGCTTCCAAAGCGAAGAAAGACGGCTATGTGCAGATAGCGAATATCTTCGAAGAGACCGCCAACAACGAAAAGGAACACGCAAAAATGTGGTTCAAGCTTCTCAACGGAGGCATCGGCGATACCAGATCCAACCTGATCGACGCCGCCAAAGGCGAAAACTACGAATGGACGGATATGTACGCCACCTTCGCCAAAGAAGCCCGCGAAGAGGGATTCGACGAAATAGCCGCAATGTTCGAAGGCGTAGCGGCGATCGAGAAGGAACACGAAGAGAGATATCTCGCGCTCGCGGCAAATATCGACAACGGGATCGTGTTCAAACGCGACAAAGTCGTTGTCTGGAAGTGTCTAAACTGCGGACATATCCACGTCGGCACCGAAGCGCCCGAGGTCTGCCCCGTCTGCGCCCATCCGCGCAGCTATTTCGAGTTGCAGGCGAAAAACTACTGACGCGGTATGGACAAAAAAGCTCTTTATGCGCTCTCATACGGCGTATATGTGGTCACGACGTGGGACAACGGGCGTCCGACAGGCTGTACCGCCAACAGTGCGATGCAGATAACCTCGTCGCCTGCGACCATCGCCGTAAGCGTGAACCGCGACAATTACACCAACGGCGTCATAGCCGAGAGCGGTCATTTCGCAGTCAACGTGATCGCGGAGGACAGCGATCCGACGGTGATAGGCAGATTCGGATTTTTCTCGGGAAGAGATACGGACAAATTCGACGGCGTGCCCTACTCGGTAAAAGGAGCGATGCCCGTACCCGATACCGCCTGCGCATATATCTGCTGCAAGGTCGTCGATAAAATGGAGACCTCGACTCACACCGTATTCTTAGGCGAAGTCCTCGACGCAGGCGTCGTCGGCAGCGGCCGCGCTCCCATGACGTACGCATACTATCACAACGTCATAAAGGGCAAGACCGCGAAAAACGCGCCTACTTATCAGGGCGACTGACGCCCCTACGAAAAACGCGCCCCCGTACGAAAGCTACGGGGGCGATATTTTGTTCCGAAAACTTATCGAAGTCTTTATTTCCGTTGCCTTTTTCCGAAAACTCACGGCTCGACGGCATAAAAAGACGATACAAAAACACGGCGTCGAAACGCCGTGTTTTCCGTTGTCCGGGATCGTTCGGGATCCGCGGCTTTTATCAAAGAACTTCGCTCGCCTTGCCCGCGCAGCCGAGAACTTCGGTGAGCTTGTGCTTGACGATATACTTGATGTTGGCTCTCGCGTCGCCCAGGTACTGTCTGGGGTCGAAGTGATCGGGATGCTCGACGAAGTGCTTGCGGATGCCCGCGGTGCACGCCATACGAAGGTCGGAGTCGATGTTGATCTTGCAGACAGCCATCGAAGCCGCTTTGCGGAGCATATCTTCGGGTACGCCGATCGCGTCTTTGAGCGCGCCGCCGTTCTCGTTGATTATCTTGACGAATTCCTGCGGAACGGAAGAAGCGCCGTGGAGAACTATCGGGAATCCGGGGAGCTTCTTGGCGACTTCTTCGAGGATATCGAAACGCAGCTGGGGCTTGGTGCCCGGCTTGAACTTGTAAGCGCCGTGCGAAGTACCGATAGCGATAGCAAGGCTGTCGACGCCGGTCTTGCCGACGAATTCCTCGACTTCTTCGGGTCTGGTGTAGGAGCTGTCTTCGGCGCTGACCTTGACTTCGTCCTCTACGCCGGCAAGTCTGCCGAGCTCGCCCTCTACGACCACGCCGTGATCGTGAGCGTATTCGACGACCTGACGGGTAAGCTTGATATTTTCCTCAAAGGGAAGGTGCGAACCGTCGATCATGACGGAGTTGAATCCGCCGTCGATGCAGCTCTTGCACAGCTCGAACGTATCGCCGTGATCGAGATGCAGACAGATGGGCAGATGGCTGACTTCTTCCGCCGCCTCGACCATCTTGCGCAGATATACGGGGTTGGCGTACTTTCTCGCGCCGGAGGAAACCTGCAGGATGAGAGGAGCGTTCTCCTCGGTCGCCGCTTCGACGATACCCTGAATGATCTCCATGTTGTTTACGTTGAACGCGCCGATGGCGTATCCGTTCTCATAAGCCTTCTTGAACATCTTTTGCGTTGTAACAAGTGGCATGGTAACACCTCCAAAGGTCAATTTTTTATCAAAGATATGATATCACATCGCGCAAAATTTGACAATATTTTCCGCGCAATTACTCAAATTATTGTTTTCACTCTCTTCCCAGATTTTCCGGATTGAGCCCTTCCAGTTCCTTCACGACGAATACGCCGTCTTTTCTTATCAACCTATCGTCGAAGTATATCTCGCCGCCGCCTTTGTCCGCGGACATATCGAGCACGAGATCCCAATGTATGGCGGAGCGGTTGCCGTTGAACGCCTCGTCGTAGCAGCTGCCCGGCGTGAAGTGCAGAGAACCTCTTATCTTTTCGTCGAACAGTATATCTCCCATCGCGCGGGTTATGAACGGGTTGACTCCGAGCGAGAACTCTCCCACATACCGCGCGCCCTCGTCGGTGTCGAATATCTTGTTGATCGCGGCGGTATCGTTCGCGGAAGCGTCGATTATCTTTCCGTCTTTGAACAACAGCGAGATGTTCTCGAACCGTATCCCGTCGTGCGGGCTGGGTATATTATAGGTTATCCTTCCGTTTACGCTGTCGCGCACGGGAGCGGTGTACACTTCTCCGTCGGGGATGTTGCGAAGTCCGCAGCATTTTACCGCCGGGATATCCTTGATCGAAAATTCCAGATCGGTCCCGGGAGCCGAGAGCCTTACTCTGTCCGTCGCGTTCATCAGCTCCACGAGCGGAGTCATCGCCTCGTCCATGCGGCAGTAGTCGAGATTGCAGACCTTGAAGAAGAAGTCTTCGAAGTTCTCCGTACTCATGCCCGACATACTGCTCATGCCCTGGGTCGGCCAACGCAGTATGACCCATTTCGTCTTTGCCACTCTGCGGTCGTGATGCACGGGCAGGCTGTAAAACTTACTGTATGCCGCCGTTCTGTCGGCGGGGATATCGCTCGTTTCGTAAGGATTTTCTCCTCCGCGCACGCCTATATAGCATTGCATCGCGTCCATCTTGGGCGCGTCGAACGCTCTCATCCTGTCCGCCAGCGTTTCGTCCATGCCCTTCATAACGGCGCGTTGGACGCGGTTGTCGTACAGCGACACGTACGGATATCCTCCCGCGGCGTAAACCTCTTCCACAAGACAGTTCACGAACGCGGCGTCGACGCCGTACGCCTCTATCCACACGTTCTCTCCTCTACGCACGCTGCACGAATAGTTGACGAGATTGTGCGCCAGTTTTCTCATTCTCGGATCGACGAGCATATCTGACTCCTTTACATTTTTTCGGGCGTGCGTATGCCGAGCAGCCTAAGACCGTTCTCGATCACGGTCATCGTAGCTGCCACGAGCGACAGTCTCGCATTCTTTACGGCAGGCTCCGCCCCCGCTATATTGTGTCCCAGATAGAATTTGTTAAAAGCCTGAGCCACGTCCATGACGTGACGCGCGACTATGCTGGGCTCGTATTTTTCCGCGGCGAGTTTCACGGCGTCGGGATAATCTCCAATAAGACTGACGAGAGCGTGTCCCTCCGCGTCCGCTATTCCCGACAGATCTTCCGACTCGCCTTCGCGCGGGCATTTGTCGATCAACGACTTGCATCGCGCATACGTATATTGCACGTATGGTCCCGTTTCGCCGTCGAAATTGAGCACTTTGTCGTAACTGAACGTGACGTCCTTGATCCTGCCGTTGTACAGCATACCGAAAATCACCGCTCCAACGCCGACCGCTTCGGCGGTCTCGCGCTTGTTCGCCAGATCGGGACTTTTTCTGTCTATTATCTCCAAAGCTTTCGCGACCGCGGTATCGAGTACGTCTTCCAGGAACACGACGTGACCGCTGCGCGTCGAAAGCGCGCCGTCCTCGAGCGATACCATACCGTGCGCCACGTGCACCATATCGTCCGCCCACGGCTTCTTCATCATCCGCAGCACTTCGAACAGCTGCATAAAATGCAGATTCTGCTGATACGCCACCACGTAAAGGCACTTGTAGAAATCGTAAGTGTTCTTCCTGTATATCGCGGCGGCGAGATCGCGGGTCGCGTACAGAGTCGCTCCGTCGCTCCTGACCAACAGACAGGGCGGATACTTGTCGTTTTCGAAACGGACTATCTTCGCTCCGTCGCTCTCTTCGATAAGTCCGTCGCGCTCCAATTCTTCGAGCACGGGCTTCATCTTGTCGTTGTAGAAGCTCTCCCCCGCGTAAGAGTCGAACTTCACTCCCAATCTGTCATAGACCTTGCCGACCTCTTTTAGAGTTATCTCTTTGAACCAAAGGAACAGCGCTCTCGCCTCCGAGTCGCCGTCTTCGATCTTCTTGAACCACGCGCGTGCCTCGTCGTCGAGCGAAGGATCCTTTTCCGCCTCGGAGTGGAATCTCACGTAGATGTCGAGAAGACCTCTGACTCCCTTGCTCTCTATATCTTCCCTGTCGCCCCATTTTTTGTAAGCGACGATCAGTTTGCCGAACTGCGTGCCCCAGTCTCCGAGGTGATTGATACCGACGACGTTATAGCCGAGCGCGCCGTATATGCGGTAAAGCGCCGCGCCGATCGAAGTATTGAGCATATGTCCCATATGGAACGGTTTGGCGATATTGACCGAGGAATAATCTATGCACACGGTCTTGCCGGAGCCTTCTTCGGAACCGCCGTAATTGCCGCCCTCTCCGAGCGCCCGGTCCAACACCTCGCGGGCTACGGTCTTTTTGTCCAGAGTGAAGTTGACGTAAGGACCGACCGCCTCAGCCTTTTCCAAAAAGTTGTACGCGCCTATGCGCGAAACCACGTCTTTTGCGAGCTCGGCGGGACTTTTGCGGAACTTTCCCGCGAACTTGAAACACGGCAGACACCAGTCGCCCATTGACGGATCTTTGGGACGGACGATGAGCGGCTCTATCTCCGAGCTGTCCACGTCCTGCAATATCACTATATCGGCAAGCAGTTTCCTGTAATCCATATATACCTCACACGTTGAATCTGAACAGCACGACGTCCCCGTCCTGCATCACGTAATCCTTGCCCTCGCTGCGTACCTTTCCCTTTTCCTTGGCGGCGGTATACGAGCCGCATTCGAGCAAAGTGCGCCAATCGACGACTTCGGCGCGGATAAAGCCCTTTTCGAAATCGCTGTGGATCTTGCCCGCCGCCTGAGGCGCTTTCGTCCCTTTCTTTATCGTCCACGCGCGGGTCTCCTTCTCGCCGGCGGTGAGATAGCTGATCAGTCCGAGCAGCTTATAGCACGCGGATACGAGCTTGTCCAGTCCGCTCTTGTCGATCCCGAGTTCTTCGCGGAACATAGCTCTGTCCTCGGGCTCCATACCCGCCAGGTCTTCTTCTATCTTCGCGCAGAGAACTATGACTTCGCTGCCGTGTTCGGAAGCGTATTTTTTGACCGCGGCAACGTATGCGTTGTCGGGAGCGCCTATCTCGGATTCGGCGATGTTCGCCGCAAAAATGACAGGCTTGGCGGTGAGCAGGAACATATCGTCTATCACGGCCTGTTCGTCCTCGTCGAAGGTCATGCTCCTGACGGGACAGCCCTGTTCGAGCTTGCTTTCCACGTCTTCGAGGAACGCCGCCTCTTCGGCAAGTTTCTTGTCCCCGCCCTTGGCGCTGTTCCTGACCCTGGCGATACGCTTCTGAACGGTCTCCATGTCCGCGAAAATGAGTTCGAACTCTATCGTTTCGATATCGCGCAGCGGATCCACCGAGCCGTCCACGTGAGTTACGTTGTCGTCGTCGAAGCAGCGCACCACATGGACGACCGCGTCCACTTCGCGGATATGCGAAAGGAACTTGTTGCCCAGACCTTCGCCGTGCGAAGCGCCTTTGACAAGTCCCGCTATGTCCACGAATTCGAGCGTCGTCGGGGTCACCTTCTTCGAATCGTAAAGCGCGGCGAGTTTGTCCAGCCTCTCGTCCGGGACCGCGACCACGCCCACGTTGGGTTCGATCGTACAGAACGGATAATTGGCGCTCTCCGCGCCCGCCTGCGTTATCGCGTTGAAAAGAGTGCTTTTGCCCACGTTGGGCAAACCTACTACTCCGAGTTTCATCGTTGTTCTCCTTGACCTGTGTCGTCTTTATCTTCTTGTCCGTCGGCAGACGGGGTCTCCCTGCCGACGAGATCGAGAGTGTTTTCCGTACCCTGTATCAGCCTCTTCACGTTGCCGCGATGCGCAAACGCCACGATCAGCCACATGACGATAGAGCAAACGATCACGCATACGTCTGTCACCGACACCGCGCAGCTGTAAACGGCAAGAGCGGTTTCGGCGAGAAGCGACCCGATGAAACCGTACTTCACGAACAGCAGCATCAACACCAGCAATACGAACGTAATGCCCGCCGCGACGGGATACGCGGCAAGATAGACGCCGATCGAAGTCGCCACGCCCTTACCGCCGCGAAAGCGCGAATATATCGGAAAAACGTGACCTATCACCGTCACCAGCCCCAATACGAAAAGCCAATCGTAACTATGCAGCGCGAATCTCCCTATAAGCGCGAAGATCACTCCCTTGCCGCAGTCGCAGACGAACGTGAGCGCTCCCCACATTCTGCCCACGGTGCGCAGCACGTTCATCGTGCCGGGATTGCCGCTGCCGTGTTCTTTTATATTCCTGCCTTTCGCTCTCGAAAACACGATCGCGAAATTGACGGAGCCGACCAGATAAGCGGCGGCGCAAAGCAGGATCCTGAGCGCGATATCCATATCCCCTCCGTGGTTGCTATTATAGCATACGCGCGCGCCGATATCAACAATTTGCCCCGTACGCATAAGCGGAATTACGCTTCTCTCCGCGATATTTGACGGTAAATTTTACACTCCGACGGTCTTTTGAGCGAAAACTTTACTTTTTGCCGCGTCGATTTTACACGATTTATACATTACCCGTTCCGAAGGTTATTTATTTGAAGCGGATTTTATCCGAATTTTACACGATATCGGACATTGCGCGACAATACGTTAATTATAAGACAAACTATCCGATAAAATATGTTTGACCGAACGGACGGCTTTGACTTATAATGAACGCGACGGAGGACGAAGTTCTCCGCGAAAAAAGGAGGATATATGACCAAAAAAAAGAAGATCATAGCGATCACCGTGCCGATAGCAGTCGTACTCGTCATCGCTATTATTCTGATAATCCTGTTCTTCGGCCTCACGTCGGAACCGCCCGTAGTGCCCGAAGTCAGTTTTGACTTCGACGGCCTGGGAACGGCGCCCGCCGATGAAGCGCCCGAAGGGACCGACAGGATCGACGCTTCGTCTGTAGACAGCTTTTCGGACTCTCTGTCCGAAGACGTTAACGTCATAGAGGACGCCACCTACCTATTCAACATCGCCAATCAAAATCTCGGCAAAGTGGATTTCTACGTTTCGTTTGCCGCCGGCGGCGGTACCGCCAACATAACCAGCGTCGGCATGGGCGGCAGCATGGAAGTACGCGAGATACGCGTTATAGACGGCGACTCTATGTATATGGAATCTATGGGACAGGTCGTTCAAGGCTACATGATGAGCAATCCCGACGTATCCAACGTGACCATAGAAAACGTATGCAAAGGCATACTCGAATACGGCAACAGAAAGTACACGCCCGACGGTCAGACCTTCTATTTGCAGGAAGGAGGTTCGTCCGTACTCGGTACCAAATCGCTCGCCTCTTTCCTTGAAGGGACCGGCATCGACTGGACCAAGAGCGACCCTGTTCGCACGGAGTCGGTCGATGAGTTCATGACCAACGAATTCTACAGATACAGCTACGTCGAGGCGAGCAGCAATATAATAAATACCGACACTATACTCAAAGCGTCCCTCGTCCACAACGAAGCCGAGGGCTACTACGAGATCCAACTCGTAGTGGATATAAATTCGAACGCGCTCGAACTCTCCACCGCTTCCACCCGCGATTCGGCGGGAAGCGACGATATCGTTTATACCCATCAGACGATAACCTGCCACGTCTGGGAAAACGGTCTTATGCGCTATTTCAACACAGAAGACGGTTGGAAAGGCACTCTTGCGGGCTTCCTGTCCGGCGAGTCGAACAATACCTGGGAAAAATACTTCAGCTACAACAGAGAGGACGTGTCCGTCATCGTGACGCCGACCGATCTGTCCTGGGCAAAGTGATCCGAACGGAATAAAACGCAAGCGCGGCATGAAGCCGCGCTTATTTTTTATTTTCGCGCCCGTGTCCGTAAAACGGCTTTTACTCCGTTTGCAGAAGCTATGCGACGCTACGATCTCGCAAATTCGGGAATATACGCCTCGTCGGCGCTCGAGCTCTCCTGTACGTACACGTTGGCAAAGCCCAGTCTGACAGCATGAGCGACGGCGGCTTTGTATTCCAACGGTCTGAGCCTGCGGTTTATCTCGGGATATTCCGCCGCCCTGCCGTAAGGTACGTACTGCGACATCAAAGACAGAATATCCGTCCCGTCCGTGATCTCCGCTAAGGCGTCGAGCACTCCGAACGTATTGCGCACAGCCCCCGGCAATACGAGATGCCGTACCAACAGCCCCTTTTTGATCTTCCCGTTTTCGACCACGGTCGTGCCGACCTGTTTTTTCATTGCGGCGATCGCGGCTTTCGCCACCTCGGGATAATCGGGAGCGTTGCTGTACGCGGCAGCCGCTGCGGGATCGGAATATTTGAAATCGGGCATATACACGTCTATGAGTCCGTCGAGCGCCGCTATCTGACGCTCCGATTCGTATCCGCCGCAGTTCCAGACCGTGGGGACCGACGGACGGTACCTGCGCAGTAACGCCGCCACCTTTTCCGCATAATGACTGCCCGTCACGAACTCTATGTTTTCCGCGCCTTCGTCTTCGAGCTTTTTTATCGTATCTATGAGCCCGTCTTCCGTTACGGGATACCCCTCTCCGCGACTCAGTCCGTAATTCTGACAGTAAACGCACCCCAACTGACAGCCCGCAAAAAAAACCGCGCCGCTCTTACCGTTCGGAGCCAGCACCGGTTCTTCCCAAAAATGCAAGGCTGCGCGCCCTATGACGAAACCGTCCGGCGCGCCGCAATATCCCCTGCCCTTGCTTCTGTCAGCCCCGCACGCACGGGGGCACAACGTGCACTTCACTTGCGCTTGGGCTTGATGTCGTTGATATAGCAGTGTTCGGTCTTGACCGTACCGTCGGAAGCCACGCGCAGCACCGTGCCGCCGTTCATCATACCGTCGTCCTGCCAGTAGCATCTGTCGCCCGTTTTGAGAGCGTAGGTAAGCCTGACTCCCTGGTACAGCACCGAAGAATCGTTGATGTGGTCGTGACCGCAGACCACGTCGAAAGTGCTTCCCTCCGCCTTGATCACATCGAAAAATCCGCTGTCCACCGGCGCGCTGTTGACGCGTTCGTTGTTCACTCCGAAACCTACCTCTGGAGAAAAACCGCTCTTCTTATATTCCGCATATGCGGTTTTGTACTGCGGCAGAGGTATGTGCATCATGACGGTGGATCTCGGTTTGACGCCTCCGTTCTCGGCGGCGATGCCGTGCAGGTTCCATCTGTACCAACCTATCTGCGCAGGTTGTACGAAATCGTATTTGATCTTATCTATATCCGGATAATATCTGTACGCTCCCGAGTCGAGCATGAACAGCGTATGGACGATCCTGTCGCCCTCCTTGACGTTGACGACGTAATTGCCCACGCCGCCGATATTGCCGGGACCTTTGGAAAATATGCAGTTGCGGGACAAGACGAACCTGTCCGCGATCCAATTACGGTCGCAGTTTCCGTCCGCGTCGTGATTGCCGAAAACGGGCGCCCACGGCACGCGGTATTTGTCCATATGCAGGATAAACCGCATCACGGAACGCCTCGTGAACGGAAGCGCCCACACCACGTCGCCCGTTACCGTGATGAGATCGGGACGAACGCGCTTTACCAATTCGTCCATCGTCTTATAAGTGAAGTCCGCCCTGCCTATATCGAGTACGTCGTTGAACTGCACGTCGGTAAAGTTGAGCACGACGAAATCCCTGTCGGGATCTTTGTCCAGGGTGACGACCTTCTTGCCGTCGTAAGGCGTGGAAAGAGTCCAGTATTCGGTACTCTTGCTGCCTCTGAAAGAAGACCGTTCGATGATGACCCACACGCATATGGCGATGACCACCGCGGCGACCGCCGCGCATATCGTGATTGCGATTATCGTCCCCGCTCCCATGAGTTTATCTCACCTTTATCACGTTGTCGAGCCCTTTGGCGATGACCTCCGCCAACTCGTGCGCGACCTGTTTCAGTCCTATCGAACGCTCGGAAACGTACCATTCCCTGTAAGCGTCGACCACTCCGGACACAACGTACGTCAGCACGATGTCCGTGCCCGCCGAATCCTTCATAATCTGGTTAAACGTATCTTTCAGAGCCTGTTTGAACAGCTTTTTGATCTTCTCGACCAGATTGTTGCTGATCGTACTGGAAAAGAGGAGTTTGTTGAAATCGTCATTCTCCCCGGACACGCCGTCGCTTATCGCGAGCAGCAGCGGATACGGATCGAAAATGATCGCGTTGAAATCGAATTTACCTATTATCTTGCGGATATCGCCCAAAAGATCGTTTTCAACGTCTTCGAGCACGTCGTTGATATCCGTATAATGGAGATAAAAGGTCTTTCTGTTGACGTCCGCTTTTTCGGCCAGTTCCTTGATGACAATACGGGACATATCCTGCGTGAGCACTATCTCTTTGAACGCGTTCTTGATAGCATTGCGCGATTTTACGCTTCTTTTGTCTTCTTTTCGCGTAGTCATTATTCCTCCTCGATCCCATAAATATAATAATACACATCGCGTGAAATATCAAGATTTTTCCCCGCATACGCGAGAGATTTTGGGCGGCTTTTCGGTAAATTTTTCGTAAAACGGCAGATGCGGGTCAAACGGCGCTTCCCTTTATATCCCGCAAAGCGCTCCGACAGCGCAAAAAAACGGCGGCGCGACAAAGCCGCGCCGCGTTAACGCACCAAACAGTCGTTATCGCGCTCACGCCAGATTGAGCAGATCCTCAGCGTCTATCTCGTAGCCCTCGTACGAATAAGTGCTGTAACAGGTCTGTTCGCACGACACGGGCAAAGGTATCGTGGAATGCGTACCCTCGTATTTTTCGTTGCGCCGCCACGCGACGAATTTGTACTGCCCGTCTATCTCTTTTATCGCGAAGTCGATCGTCGTATCCTCTATCGAGAAACCTTCGTCCTTGGCTCCCGTATTGGCGAGAAACTCGTCCTTTGCAGCCTTGTGGACGGTGTCCATCATTTCCGTCGAACAGTCCAGCGTCATAGTGCAGTAATACGTGCCGTCGATAAGGAACACTCCGTCGTTGTGCGCGTCGGACAGATATTCTCTGCTCGAGAAGTCGTACGTCGTCAGATGCTCCGTCAAAGTGCGGTTCTGGGCGTCGACGTCGCCGCCGTACGGGACGAACTCTCCCCACTCCGACGCAACGGGCAATCCGCTTGCCTCGTCTATGCTTATGTCGGAGCCGTCGGTATTTTCGAGTTCCCACGCGCTCTGTCCGTCGAAATAATAGCGTATAGCCTTCGTTCCGCCGTCCATGCCCGTGCCGAGTATCACTTCCTGGGAATATATCTCGTCGCCGCTCACCTTGCGGATCATATTCGTCTGCCTCGTCGCCACGGACGCGCCCGTCATCCTCGCCGTAAAGGCAAACCTCTCGCGTCTTACGTAACCGTCGTCGGCGCACCAGTTGGCGTACGCCTCCATGATTAGATCGTAGGCGCTCATGCCTTCTACGAGATATTGCTCGTCGGTAGTGCCGAGATTGGGATCGGTCTCTCCTATCTCCGCGGTGTCGCAGCCGACAAGTCCGAAGACGGCAGTCGTCATCACCGCCGCCGCGAGCACTGCCGTAAATATCCTGAGTGTTTTCTTCATAATCCCTCCGTATGCTTCTACGGATATTTTGTCACACCGAGCGCGCGCCCGTCAAATCAAAATGGGAAGATTAAGCGACTTTACGAAATTTTTAACAAAACTTTACGCATTCCGGACAAATTGCCGACGCGGCGAGTTTTCCCGACACGTATGCGGAAAACGGCTTTTCCCGTCTACCGTCCGATCTTCCCGCTTCGCGCGGCGAAAAGGCGCCGGACAAACCGTCCGGCGCCTTTTTCAGAAGGGGGTTATTGGAAATGAAGCATCTTTGCAATGCTCTCTTGCCTGTGATGCGCCGCGCGATACGACCGCTCTGCCGTATCGGCGCGTCGGAGCCCGCACGCGGCAACGCCGCGGCGGACGTTACGGTCACTTCTTCTCGTTCGTGCCGTAATATGCGTTGAGATACATCTGTTTGATCTCGCTCATGAGCGGATATCTCGGGTTCGCACCGGTGCACTGATCGTCGAAAGCGTCTTCGACCATGCTGTCGAGCTTTTCGAGGAAGACCTTTTCGTCAACGCCAGCGTCCTTTATCGTCTTGGGCAATCCGATCTCGTCTTTGAGCTCGTCGATCTTCTTGATGAGTTTCTCGACCTTTTCCTCGTCGGTCTTGCCGGTGATACCGATGAAAGACGCGACTTCGGCGTATCTTCTCGCGCAGTCGGGATATTTGTACTGCGGGAACGTGCCCATCTTGACGGGAGCTTTCGCCATATTGAAGCGGATGACTTCGTCGATCATGAGCGCGTTGGCGACGCCGTGCGCGAGGTGGTGATAAGAACCGAGCTTATGAGCCATCGAATGGCACACGCCGAGGAACGCGTTTGCGAAAGCCATACCCGCCATACAGGACGCGTTCGCCATCTCTTCTCTTGCTATCGCGTCGTGTCCGCCGAGTTTGTACGCCCTGGGCAGATATTCGAAGATGAGTTTGCACGCGTTCATGGCTATGCCGTTCGTGAAATCCGTCGCCATCATGGAAGCGATCGCTTCGAGCGCATGGGTCAGCGCGTCGATACCGGAAGCCGCGGTCAATCCCTTGGGGATGTTCATCATCATATCCGCGTCGATGATCGCCATATCGGGCATGAGCTCGTAGTCCGCGAGAGGATACTTCGTGCCCGTCGTCTGATCGGTGATGACCGCAAACGGCGTGACTTCGGAACCTGTACCCGCCGTGGTCGGTACCGCGATGAAGTAAGCCTTGTCGCCCATATGGGGGAAGGTGTAAACTCTCTTGCGGATATCCATGAATCTCATTGCGAGATCCTGGAAGTCAACTTCGGGATGTTCGTACAGCACCCACATGATCTTGCCCGCGTCCATAGCGGAACCGCCGCCGATAGCGATTATTACGTCGGGCTCGAACGCCGCCATCGCCTTTGCGCCTTCCTGGGCGCAGGCGAGCGTCGGATCGGGCGCTACGTTGAAGAACGTCGTATGCACGATGCCCATCTCGTCGAGACGGTCGGTGATCGCCTTGGTGAACCCGCTCTTGTAGAGGAAGGTATCGGTAACGATGAACGCCTTTTTCTTGTTCATCACTTGCTTCAATTCTTTGAGCGCGACGCCCATGCAACCTTTCTTGAAGTACACCTTTTCGGGTGCTCTGAACCACAGCATATTCTCTCTCCTTTCCGCAACCGTCTTGATATTGATAAGATGTTTTACGCCGACGTTTTCGCTGACGCTGTTACCGCCCCAGCTTCCGCATCCGAGCGTGAGCGAGGGAGCGAGCTTGAAGTTGTACAGGTCGCCGATGCCGCCCTGCGAAGAGGGAGTGTTGATGAGAATACGGCAGGTCTTCATCGCATTCTCGAATTTTTCCATTTTATCCTTGCCCGTTTCGGTGTTGACGTACAGCACGGAAGTGTGTCCCATACCGCCGTCCGCGATAAGTTTGGAAGCCTTGGCGATCGCGTCGTCGAAGTCCTCCGCCTTGTACATGGCAAGCACGGGAGAGAGTTTTTCGTGCGCGAATTCCTCGGACAGCTCTACGCTCTCGACCTCGCCGACGAGGACTTTGCTGCCCTCGGGAGCTTTGACGCCCGCCATCTCCGCGATCCTGACCGCGGGCTGACCGACTATCTTGGCGTTGAGAGCGCCGTTGATGAGGATGGTCTTGCGGACCTTTTCGGTCTCGGCGGGGGTAAGGAAGTACGCGCCTCCCGCAGCCATCTCCTCTTTGAACTGCTTATAAACGCCTTTGAGCACGACGACCGACTGCTCGGAAGCGCAGATCATGCCGTTGTCGAAAGTCTTGGAGTGAAGTATCGAAGCCGCGGCGGTCTTGATATCCGCGCTGTCGTCGATGATGGCGGGGGTGTTGCCCGCACCGACGCCGACCGCGGGCTTGCCGGAGCTGTAAGCCGCCTTGACCATGCCGGGTCCGCCGGTAGCGAGAATGAGATCCGCCTCTTTCATTATCATGCCGGAAAGCGGAACGGTAGGCTCGTCGATCCAGCCGATGATGCCCTCGGGCGCGCCCGCTTTGACCGCGGCTTCGAGGACTATCCTCGCCGCAGCGATAGTGGACTTCTTCGCTCTGGGGTGCGGAGAAATGATCAGACCGTTTCTCGTCTTGAGCGCGAGCAGCGACTTGAATATCGCCGTAGAGGTCGGGTTGGTCGTAGGTATGACCGCCGCGATCAGTCCGACGGGTTCGGCTATCTTTTTGAGACCGAATCCGGCGTCGTATTCGAGCACGCCGCAGGTCTTGGTATCCTTATAGGCGTTGTAGACGTACTCGGCGGCGTAGTGGTTCTTGATGACTTTATCTTCCACCACGCCCATGCCGGTCTCCTCGACCGCGAACTTGGCAAGGGGGATCCTCGCCTGATTGGCGGCGACTGCGGCGGCGAAGAATATCTTGTCCACCTGTTCCTGCGTGTAGGTCGCATACTTTGCCTGAGCCGCCTTTACTTCGGCGATCTTGTCGAGCAAGGTCTGCTCGTCGTTGACAAATTCTACCATTGTATATACTCCTTAAAAAATTTGTTCGTATCGCTGCGCGCGGTGCGTCCGCGCTCTTGCCCTTCTCTCTTTCCGAGGAAGGAATAAGCCGTAAATCCTTACGATTTTCGTCAATCGTTAAAAAATTCACAACTTTCGCTATTTATTATATTGACCGGCCGTCGTATTGTCAACCGAATTGCGGGGGTATTTTGATAAATTTTTAACAAATCTCGAAATTTTTATCACACACCCGCGCCGTATAAGCGGCGGGCGGCTCTCTCGGATTTCTTTTCGCGCTTTCCATCGCAATTTCATTCTACCCGAGAGCAATCGGCTTTACAATACTTTTTGAAAATTTTCTGCGTTAATTTTTTAACGCGAAATGCCGAATTTTTAACAAAACAGGCGTTTTCAGGTTAAAATTTTGACGATCGGATGATCCCGACGGCAACGGTTTGCGGGCGCCTGACTCGCGCTGACCGCAGGACGGCCTCGCGGCTGCATATGTTTTCGGTTTCGTTTTGCGATATCGCGCGGCGGCAAACACATAAAAACGACCGTTCAGCGGCGGACGCGGCGCGAAAACGACGACGTGCGGGGACTTTCACCCCGTAACCGGCGGCTGCACCGCCGTATCCGCCGGCAGTATCTTGATCCTGTTCGGAACGCAGACGATGGAGCCGCCCGAATCGGTAAGCGCGGGCATATAGGTACAGTCTTCGGATACCGAACAGTCTGCGTCGGTCATTTTCACCGAGCGCGCTCCGATATCCACATAAAATACGTTCGTGCCGCGCTCGGTGGTCACAGTTACGGTAAGACCGCCTTCTCCCTCGGTCACGGAGACCGCGTCGGCAAAATTTTCTTCCACGGCGATCTCACCCGAACCGAGATCGCATCTCAGCACGCGCTCGTTATCGTAAAAGACCTCGAAAGCGTCGAGCGCTTCCCTCTCGGGCACGAGAAATACCGCCAACAGGACTGCCGCGATCAGCGCGACGGCGACGTAGACCAATATATCCCATTTGCGGAAAAAGCCGCTCTCCCGAGCGCGTGAAAATATCTTCGCGCTCAAAATTCGACCTCCGTATAACCGCTGCCGATCAGTTCGCCGTCTACTTCGGTATAAACGTATCTGCTTTTCCCGTCGTCGTATACGAATACCGCGTCGTAGCCGTCGAGTTTTTGCGCAAACGCGACCGCCGCGCCGTCCTCCGTGCCGAGAACGCACAGCGCGGTCGTATATGCGTCGCACAGAGCGGCGCTTCTGCCGAACACGCTCGCGGCGACTATCCCGGTATCGTACGGCACGCCGTCGGTGCCGATGATGTGAGAATATCTGACTCCTTCGTAGTCGTAATAATTGCGGTAATTGCCGCTGGTGGAAACGCCCGTCCCGCTGCAATAATATCTGTAATAATGTCCGCCCGAGTAAGGATCGACCACGGACACGTCGAACTGTCCGTTATGCCCGTCCGTCATACGCGCGGCGTTGCGCAGCATCACAAGACTGCTGCCTCCTACCGACACGTATCCGAAGTGAAAGCCCGCCCGTTCCAAAGCCGCCGCCACCGCGTCCGCCGCCACGCCCTTGCCTATGCCGCCGAGCTCGAGTGAGAGAGAGTATTCTTTGCCGTTCACGGGCACGGATCCGTCCGCAGGTTTTACCGCGTAATATCTTCCGTCTTTCTCGTAAAGTTCGACGTCGGCGAAGCTCTCGGCAAGCCGCGCAAAAGCCGTCACGTATTCATCGTCGGGAAGCTGCGTATGCGGATCCTCTCTGTCGTAATCTTCGGTCGGCGTGTAGCTGCCGTTCAGAAATCTGTCCGTGAAGCCCCACAGATCGAGCGAACGTGCCGTGGCGGGGTTGAACGCACCGTTCGTGTCGGCATACACTTTCGTGCACATGACGAGCGTATCGTACGCGTATCCGTCTATCTCGACCGTCTCCCCGGGAGCGGCGGCGTTGAACCGCGCCACCGACCCGTCGGACGGGTCAGAATACGCGCTCAAAGACCTGTCCACCGCCTCCAGTTCGGGCAATATCTCTTCTCGCCAGAGAGTTTCCAATCTTTCGCGCTCGCTCGCGCCGTCCGTATAGACGGCAACGTACGTTTCGCAGCCGAAATACTCGTAGGTCGAAAGCGCTACGGGCGCGTAGCCGCTCACGTCTATCCCGTCGACTATATACGAACATCCCGCCGCGCAGACGATCGCGGCGGTTATCGCGGCGGCCGCCGCGGCTTTCAGGATCCTTTTCGCTCTCATGCGTATAATTATAGCAGAGTGCGCGCGCGAATACAAATATAATATACCTCACACTCTCCCCCCTCCCGCTCCGTCCGACCGCATGCGGCAGCCCCGACTCTTCCGCCGTCGGCTTTGCGATAAAAAATTAACGGAGAAAGCGCCGTGACGATTGATTTTTGTCCGCCGATACGCTATCATTATATCGTATAAAGACAAAAAGCGATCCGACCCGGCGCGGACGCGGAGATGTAGAGGTTTTATGGATAAAATAGGTTTCGACAGTCAGAAGTATCTTTCCATGCAATCGGAGTGCATAGACAAGCGTATCCGCGAATTCGGCGGCAAACTGTATCTGGAATTCGGCGGCAAGCTCTTCGACGATTTTCACGCGGCGCGCGTGCTCCCGGGTTTTGCCCCCGACAACAAAATAGTGATGTTGCAGGAGCTCAAAGACAAAGCGGAGATCGTCATCGTCATCAACAGCAACGACATCGCCGCCAACAAACTGCGCGCGGATCTGGGCATCACTTACGATGAGGACGTTCTGCGGCTTATAGACGTATTCCGAAGCAAAGATCTGTACGTCGGGAGCGTTGTCCTTTCGCAGTTCGACGAAAAG
Source organism: Candidatus Ornithoclostridium excrementipullorum (assembly GCA_018716085.1). GTDB lineage: Bacteria > Bacillota > Clostridia > Christensenellales > UBA3700 > Ornithoclostridium > Ornithoclostridium excrementipullorum. Next base: position 37,635 of record DVKK01000004.1, read on the forward strand.
AACGTCAAAGCCATCGCCTTTATGCACCGTCTGGAAAAACTCGGACTGAAAGTGTACCGTCACTATCACATCGAGGGCTATCCCCACAACATACAGCATATCGTCAGCGACGAAGGCTACGGCAAAAACGAATACATAGAGACCACGAAACAGCTGGTCGTGATCACCGCTCCCGGACCGGGAAGCGGCAAAATGGCGACGTGCCTGTCGCAGCTGTATCACGATTACAAGCGCGGAATAAAGGCGGGATACGCTAAATACGAGACTTTCCCGATATGGAACCTTCCTCTCAATCACCCCGTGAACATGGCGTACGAAGCGGCGACGGCGGATCTCAACGATGTCAATATGATCGACCCGTACCATCTTTCCGAATACAATAAGATAGCGGTCAATTACAACCGCGACATAGAGGTGTTCCCCGTGCTCAACGCACTGTTCGAAAAGCTGATGGGACACTCTCCCTACAAATCTCCGACCGATATGGGCGTGAATATGGCGGGGTACGCGATCTGCGACGACGCGATCTGCTGCGAGGCGAGCAAGCAGGAAGTCATACGCCGCTACTACAAAGCGATAGTCGCTCAGCGCCGCGGCAAGAACAACGACGTCGAGGTCGGCAAGATCTCACTTATCATGGAGAAACTGGGGATCGACGCTTATTACCGACACGTGGTACAGCCCGCGCTCGACTGCGAAAAACGCACGGGATCGCCCGCCGCCGCGATCGAGCTGTCTGACGGAAGGATAGTGACGGGAAAGACCTCTTCCCTGTTCGGATGTTCGTCGGCAATGCTGCTCAACGCGCTCAAAGAACTCGCGCACATCGACGACGATATCAACCTGCTCTCCCCGATAGCGATAGAACCGATCCAGAAACTCAAGACGGGCGTGCTCGGCAGCCGAAATCCCAGACTTCACACCGACGAGGTGCTTATCGCTCTGTCCATCTCCGCCGCGACCAACGACGTTGCGAAAAAGGCTTTGAAACAAGTGCCCAAACTCAAAGGATGCCAGGTCCATACCACGGTCATACTCTCCCCCGTCGACGAGACGATATTCCGCAAACTCGGCGTGGACGTGACGAGCGAACCGATATATTCCACCAAAAACCTCTACCACAAGATGAAATGAATGCGTCCGAAACGCAACGGCGCGCCCTGCGGGGCGCGTTTTTTCAAAAAATAAATCGATAATTATTCCTGTTTTTGCTTGACAAAGATTTTTCGCCGCGATATAATACGATCGAGGAAACGGAAATGGCGAACAACTATTCGAGACAGCGAGAGACCGTGTACACCGTTCTCAGATCCACGAAGACTCATCCGAGCGCGGACTGGATATACGAACAGTGCAAACAGGTCATACCCAACATCAGCCTCGGCACCGTGTACCGCAACCTCGAATTGCTTGCGCAGCAGGGCAAGATCGTCAAGATCAACGTGGCGCAGGACAAGGACAGATACGACGCGGATACGACTCAACATTCGCATATCGTCTGCCCCGACTGCGGTAAAGTACGCGACTGCATCCCTTCCCGCGGCATAGACGCCGCTCTCGGCACAGAATGCGCCGAACACGGATATACGGGCTATTCTCTCGTATTCACGGGACTGTGCGACGACTGCGAGGCAAAACGTAAAATGCAATCTGAGAGCGTGAGCTCTTACAACTAAAAATATTCGGAGGATTATAACTATGGCAAAATTCGTATGCACCATCTGCGGCTACATCCACGAGGGCGATTCCGCTCCCGACAAGTGCCCCATCTGCGGCGCTCCCGCGAGCAAATTCGAGAAAATGGGCGAGGAACTCACCTGGGCCGACGAACACAGAGTCGGCGTTGCGAAGGGTCTCGACGAAGAAGTCGTCCAGGGTCTGCGCGAGAACTTCAACGGCGAATGCTCCGAGGTCGGCATGTACCTCGCTATGAGCAGACAGGCCGAGAGAGAGGGCTATCCCGAGATCGCGGAAGCTTACAAGAGATACGCGTTCGAAGAAGCGGAGCACGCCGCTAAATTCGCGGAACTCCTCGGCGAAGTGCTGACCGCCGACACCAAGACCAACGTCAAAATGCGCATGGAAGCGGAAAACGGCGCTTGCTCCGGCAAGATGAAGCTCGCAAAGCGCGCCAAAGAGCTCGGCTACGACGCCATTCATGACACCGTTCACGAAATGGCGAAGGACGAAGCCCGTCACGGCTGCGGTTTCCAGGGTCTGTACAACAGATTCTTCAAAAAGTAATCCTTACGGTCGGGACCGTATATTGCAAAAACGGCGCAAAACTCATGTTTTGCGCCGTTTTATCATGCCGTCCGAGTCGGCATCAGTATTCTTTTGACTTTATTATCCTCGCGGTAAGTTCCGCCGAACCTGCGACCACGGCGGTGCCCGCTATCGGCGACAGCCACGACAATGCGATCCCCGCCGCGGACGACCCGATACTTTCCGGATTCGTGAACGATCCGAAAAACGCGTCCGCTCCTATCATGGCGACGAGCATTATTATCACCACCACCACTCTGCCGTGTTCGGCTCCGAATTTGATATACAGCGGTATCATGACCGACAGCATCACGAGCATGATGGCGAACATGATCGGGATCTCTTCCCACGGAAGATCTTTGTCTTGTATAAAAGTCATTGCGACCGCGGAAAGGCAGCTCAATACAAAGCACGCCGATACCGGTATCACGAACTTGCTCCACGCCAGTTTTCTCGGCGAACATCCGCTCGCCAGCGCGAATTTGAACCACTTGTCCTTGTCGTCGTAGGCTATCGACACGGCGGGATAGCTTACGGATACGAATATCCCTATCCCCAGAAAAAAGCCTTCGTTGCCCATCACCGCTCCTATCACGAACAGCACCGCGGCGATGAGCGCATACCATTTGAATATTGCCTTCGAGGTCTCCCATTCTTTGATCAGCAGTCCTTTCATTTCTCCTCTCCTTTGATATAAAACAGCATGATGTCCTCTATGCCCGCCCTCTCGTACGGCAATCCGCACTTTTCCGCAACGCTCCTGTCCATCAGCACCGACAGCGAATAAGGCGTGCGCCTTACTCTGATCACCGATTCCTGCGGAAGCTGTGCGAGCTGTTCGTCGCTGCAACCCGCGACCGCATATCCGTCGCGCAGTTCGTCGGAGGTCTTGCGGAACACTATCTTGCCTCCGTGGATAAAGACGACGTGATCGCATATCTTTCTGAGATCCTCGACGATATGCGAAGACATGAGCACGGCGTGTTCGTCGTCGGTCACGAACTCGTACAGCAGATCCAATATCTCGTCCCGCGCGACGGGATCCAGACCGCTCGTAGCCTCGTCGAGTATCAGCAGTTTGGCGCCGTGCGACATCGCGACCGCGATCGCCGTCTTCATCTTCATGCCCTTGGACAGTTTGCCTATCTCCTTGTCTGCGGGCAGCGCGAACCTGTGCATCAACTCCGCATATCGCGCTCCGTCCCATCCCGCGATCATTCCTCCCATGATATTGCCTACCTTTTTGACGGTCACGCTCTCGGGAAGACACACGTCGTCCAGTACGACGCCGATCCGCGATTTTTCCGCGCCCGTGATCGCAGTAACGTCTTTGCCGAATATCTCCACTCTGCCCCGATCGGGCTTCATGAGCCCCAGAGCCGCCTTCAATACGGTGGTCTTACCGGCGCCGTTCTCGCCTATCAATCCGACTACGCTCCCTCCGGGAACGCTGAAACTCACATTGTCGAGAGTAAAATTCGGATAAGTCTTTGTCAGATTTTCGATTTTCAATGCGTCCATATCATTCTCCCATCAGCAATTCCAAAGCCGCGCGCAGTTCGTCGTCGCTTATACCGCCTATCCGCGCCAGTTCCACGGCCTCGGTGAGTTTGCGCTCGACCTGTTTCAGCGTGTCCTCGCGGAACAGTTCTTCGTTGCGCGGAGCCACGAAGCTGCCCTTTCCCGTAACGGTATGTATGTAACCGTCCTTTTCGAGATCGCCGTATGCGCGCGCCGTAGTTATCACGCTTATTTTAAGCGCCTGCGCAAGACTTCGTATCGTAGGCAGAGCCTCTCCCTCTTTCAGTTCCCCCGACATTATCTTGACCTTGATCTGAGTATAGATCTGTTCGTACAGCGGTCTGTCGGAAGAATTGCTTATCGTCAGCTGCATTTATCTCACCCAGAATATTGTATATATTGATTATATACAATATGATAAATATTGTCAACACTAACTCATAATTTTTTTCAAAGATCAAATATATTCCCGCTATCACGGTAAGATCGTGAGCGTATTCTCTCCTATCGTGAAGGTATTCGCCCCTGCCGGGAATGTTATTCCATGCTGCCGTGATCAAGCAAAAAGACCGCGCATTCGCGCGGTCCGCATGAGCAAATAACCGTCTTCCGGACTTATTTTTCTCTTCTGCCCTCGAATATTGCCGCCTCGAAAGGTCCGAGAGCGTCGATAGGTCCGCCCGTCAGCAGATCCGTCGCGCCGGAAAACGCTTCGAGAGGTATCGGTTCGTAAGAATTGTTGCAGACGAGTACCAGCGAACGTACACGCGCCGTCCTTGTCAGGACGAGCAAACCTTTTCTTTCCGTCACGTCTATATCGCCCGTGACCTGAGGTCTGTGCGACGTCCTTATCTGCGCGAGCCTGCGGTAATATGCGAGAAGTTCTTCGTCAACGTCGTCCCAGCGCATGGGAAGGCGGTTGAGCGGGTCTTCGTAGCCCTGCATCCCTATTTCGTCGCCGTAATATACCGACGGCATCCCGGGAAGAACGAATTGCAGCGCCGCGGCGAGTTTCAGACGGCGTTTTGCCTCGTCGAGCACCTCACCTTCCAATGTCAGCTTCGACCGCTCCTCCTTGGTCATTTGCGACGCGTCGAAGTCCGCAAGCGCGTTTATTGCGCGGACCGTATCGTGAGAGTCTATCAGCGTCATACTGCAATCGAGCGACTGTTTGGGATAATGGTTGCAGATATTCTTGACCGCGTCGGCAAAATCCGACGCCGCTCCGCCTCTCGCATATGTAAGGATCGCCTCCTTGAACGGATAGTTCATAACGCCGTCCAATTCGCTGCCGAGCAGATAGTGCCTGCGCTTGCCGTAGCTGATCTTGTTGGAAGCGTCCTCCCACACCTCGCCCACGATGAGTATGTCCTTGTCAACGCTCTTTACGGCGCGGCGTATGTCGCGCACCGTTTTCTCGGGCAGTTCGTCCACTACGTCCAGCCGCCAGCCCTTCACGCCCATTGCGCTCCACTTTTTGATGACTCCGCCCTTGTGAAGTATCAGCTTGCGCCAGCCTTCCGCGTCCTTGTTTACCGTCGGGCACACCGTGACGCCCCACCAACAGTCATACCCGTCGGGATAGTCGTAAAAGCGATACCAATCCGCGTATTTGCTGTCTTTGGACTGATACGCGCCGACGCCGTCGTATCTGCCGAACTTGTTGAAATAACGGCTGTCCGCTCCGGTGTGGTTGAACACTCCGTCCAACATGACCGATATCCCCTTTTCGGCAGCCTTTTCGATCAGCTCCGCGAATTTTTCTTCGGTGCCGAGCAATCCGTCTATTTTCAGGTAGTCGCCGGTATCGTAGCGATGGTTGGAAGACGATTCGAAGACGGGCGACAGATAGATGACGGTCACTTTGAGCGAAGCGAGATAATCCAGTTTGTCGATTATCCCCTGCAAATTGCCGCCGTAAAAATCGTCGGCACGGTAAACGCCGTCCGGATCGCAAAGAGTGAGAGGTTCGTCCCACTGCTTTGCCACGCCGTACTTCTTCGGTACGACGTCGGGATCGTCGCCTTTGCGGAATCTGTCGACGAAGATATGATAAACTATCCCGCCCTTGAAAGCCGCGGGCGTGCGGTAGCTCTTGGAATAAACGGTCAGTTGATAGTCCTCTGTATCGCTCTTTTTCTTGAAAAAGATCCCTATTTCGGTGTCTATTTCGAATCTGTACCAATACAGCCCGGGCTTGTCCACGGACACGCTGCCGCAGAATCGGCTCACTCCGTCCGTCTTGTCCACATAGGACAAAGGCGAAACGACGAGGCTTTCGCCGTCGTCGCTTGCGATTATCACATTGATGCGGTTGACGAATACTCCGTCCTTCGCAAAGACGCAGAAAGTGACCTTTCTGCCCGCCTGCACAGCCCCGAACGGGGACTTGCAATCAACGGAATTTTCGTCGTATCTTACCTGCATATCACTTCTTTTTCGCGCCGTTCATACGGACGGGTTTGAGATTCCATATCCTGTCGGCGTATTCTTTGACGCTTCTGTCCGAAGAGAAGAAGCCGGATCCCGCGGTATTCATCAGCGACATCCTGCCCCAACGCTCGCGGTCGGAATACGCCTTGTCCAGTCTGTCCTGCGCGTCGCAATAGGACTGGAAGTCGGCGAGCACCTTATACGGATCCGCGCCGCCGCTGCCTACGGTCAGACTGTCCGCTATCTCTCCGAAACCTACGCCCGCTATGCCCGAGTGCAGTCCGTCTATGACCGCCTTGATGCGGTGGTTGTTGTGATAGTAGGAAGTCGGTTCGTATCCGTTCTTGCTCAGTTCCTCTATCTCGTTTGCCAAAAGTCCGAAGATGAAGATGTTCTCGTCGCCGACGGCGTTGTGTATCTCGATGTTCGCGCCGTCCATGGTGCCTATCGTCACGGCTCCGTTGATCATGAACTTCATGTTGCCGGTGCCGGAAGCCTCTTTTCCCGCGACGGATATCTGCTCGGACACGTCGGATGCCGGCATTATCATCTCGGCGAGAGTGACGCGGTAGTTTTCGAGGAACACGACTTTGAGTTTGTCCTTTATATCGGGATCGTTGTTGACCATATTGCCCAGACAGCATATGAGCCTGATTATCTGCTTCGCCATATAGTAGCTGGGCGCCGCCTTCGCGCCGAAGATGTACGTGCGCGGGTTGATGTCGAGCGACGGATCCGCTTTCAGCGCGTAATACGTGTCGAGTATATGCAGCGCGTTGAGAAGCTGGCGCTTGTACTCGTGCAGTCGTTTGACCTGCACGTCGAATACGGAGTCGGGATCGACCGTTATGCCGTTCGCCTCCTTGATATATGCGGCGAGTTTCAGCTTATTGTTGCGCTTGATATCAAGCCATTTGTCGAGAACGTCTCTCTTACCCTTGAATTTTTCGAGATCTTTCAGCTTGTCGGCGTCTTTCAGGAAACCGTCGCCGATCAGCTCGGTGATGAACGCGGTCAGCTCGGGGTTGGACTGCGCAAGCCATCTCCTGTACGTGATACCGTTCGTTACGTTTGTGAAAACGTTCGGGTGCATACGGTAATAGTCGTTGAACACGTCGTTTTTGAGTATCTCGGAATGCAGTTCGGACACGCCGTTGACGGTGTGCGACGCCGCAAGACACATATTCGCCATCTTTATCTGGTTGTGCGACAGTATGGCGTTGTATGCGACCTTGTTCCAATCGTTTGGATAGAAAGACCACAGCTCGTTGCAGAATCTCTGGTTTATCTCGCATACGATCTGATATATTCTCGGGAGAAGCTGTCTGAAAAGCTGTTCGGGCCACTTCTCCAACGCCTCCGCCATTACGGTATGGTTGGTGTAAGATATCGTGCGTCTGACTATGCTCCACGCTTCGTCCCAACCGTAACCGTGCTCGTCGAGGAGCAGTCTCATAAGTTCGGGGATACACAGCGTGGGGTGCGTATCGTTGATGTGGATCGCGACCTTGTCGGGAAGATTGTCGAGAGTGCCGTAATCGCGCAGATGGGTCTTGATTATCGACTGTATCGACGCCGATACGAAGAAATACTGCTGTTTCAGACGCAGCATCTTGCCTTCGATATGGTGATCGGCGGGATAAAGCACTTTGCAGATGGACTCCGCCAGCGATTTGTTTTCGAGCGACTTTACGTATTCGCCCTGCGCGAACAGGTGCATATCGAAATCGACGGGAGCCTTTGCGGACCACAGACGGAGTTTGTTGACCGCTCCCACGTGATATCCGCTTATGTTCATGTCATAGGGCACTGCCTGCACGGTGTCGCAGTTCTTGTAATCGACGTAAAGTCTGCCGTTGTCCCAATGCTGGTCGATGGTGCCGCCGAATCTGACCTCGAAGGTATCCTCTTCTCTGGGAGCGAGCCATACGTCGCCGTTTTCCAGCCATTCGTCGGGCATCTCTATCTGCCAACCGTCGGCTATTTTCTGCTTGAATATGCCGTAATCGTATCTTATCGAAAATCCGCTCGCAACATAATCGAGGTTGGTCAGCGATTCCATATACGCCGCGGCGAGCCTGCCCAGACCGCCGTTGCCGAGACCCGCGTCCGGCTCGATGGCGTAGAGCTCGTCGAGAGTGCAGCCAAACGGCTTGACCGCGTCGGCAAACACGTCCGTAAGACCGAGATTGAAAAGATGATTTTTCAGAGATCTGCCGAGCAGAAACTCCATCGACATATAATAGACCTGTTTGGTCTTCTGTTCCTTGCGTTTTCTCTTGAATTCGAGCCTCATCTCGGTGAGGATGTCCCTCACCGTCATACAGACCGCCTTGTATATCTGCGTCTTGCTCGCCTCCGCAAGCGGTACGCCGAAATAGGTCTGAGCTTTGAGCTCGAGAATATCTTTTATCCTCTTTGCGTTGAATTCCTTTTCCATAAACTCTCCGTTATCTAAATCCGCAAGGCTTGCCGCAGCAAGCCTCTGACTGCTAAATTATACACTTTTCGCCGATTTTTGTACAGCGTTTGGGCGGTATTGCGAAATTTTCCGCAATACCGCCCCGCATATCGGTCTATCAAAGATTGTCGTAAAGCTGCGCGTAGCTGTCGGATATTTTGTCCCACGAGAAGTCGGTATCCATAGCGTTGCGGATCAGCTTCGCCCAATCCTCCTTGTAATCGTAATACAGTCCCACGGCGCGCTCTATGGCGTAAAGCATATCGTGCGCGTTGTAACTGTAGAACGTGAAGCCGTTGCCCTCTTTCGTCACGCCGTTGTACGGAACGACGGTATCTTTGAGTCCGCCCGTTTCGCGCACTATCGGGGCTGTGCCGTAGCGCATGGAGATCATCTGCGAAAGCCCGCACGGCTCGAACTTGCTGGGCATGAGGAACATATCCGCCGCCGCGTATATCTTGCTCGCCATGTCGCCCGAGAAGTTGATGATCGCGCGCAGCTTTTCGGGATATTTGCGCTGCATATCTTTGAGCATGGATTCGTATTTCCAGTCGCCCGTGCCCAGAACGACCATCTGTATCCCCTTGGACAGGATGTCGTCGAATACGCTCTTGACCAGTTCCATGCCCTTCTGTTCGGTCAGACGGGTCACCATGCCGATCATCGCGACGTTCGGTTTGACGGGAAGTCCGAGCAGCTGCTGCAAACCGAGTTTGTTCTGATACTTCTCCCCTACGGAATTTTTGTCGTAATTCTTGAACAGAGCTTTATCCATCGCGGGATCGTTGTGATCGGTATCTATGCCGTTTATGATACCGGACAGCTTGTATCTGCGCGCGTTGAGTATGTCTTGCAGACCGAAACTGTAATACGGATCGAGTATCTCCCTAGCATAGGTCGGCGACACGGTGGTCACCCTGTTGGAACACTCTATGCCGCCCTTCATGAAGTTGGCGCAATTCTGATAAGTGACCAAAGACCTTTTGTCCGCGGGCAGTCCCAGCACGTCGCCTATGAGATCCTCGCCGTATTTGCCCTGGAACTCTATGTTGTGTATCGTGAACACCGTGCGCGACGTACGGCAGTGATCGGAACCGCGGTAATAGGTATCCAGATAGACGGGCGTGAGTCCGCTCTGCCAGTCGTTGCAGTGGATGATGTCGGGTTTGAAATCCATGATCGGCAATGCTTCGAGCACCGCTTTGGAGAAGAACGCGAACCTTTCCGCATCGTCATAGTGTCCGTACAGCCCGTTGCGCTTGAAGTAGTATTCGTTGTCGAGGAAATAATACCGCACTCCGTCGTACTTGTGAGTGAACACTCCGCAGTACTGATAGCGCCACGCGAGCGACACGTAGCAGCATCCGAGATACTGCATCGTGCGTCTGAGCTCGTTGGGGATATTGAAATACAGAGGAAGGACCACTCGCACGTCGTAGCCCTTGCGCACGAGCGCTTTGGGCAGCGCCGCGGCGACGTCGCCCAACCCTCCCGTCTTAACGTACGGATAAGCTTCGGATGCGACGAAAAGTATCTTCTTTTTCGCGGGAGCCGCCGCCTGCTCCGCTACGGGCGCGTTCACGGCGCGGTCGACCTGCGAAGTCTTTTTTTCCTCAGGCTTTGCGACCACCGCCGCAGCTTCCTTCACCGCGGCGCTCTTCGCCGTGATCTCTGCCGGCACGGCTTCCGCCGTCTTGTCTTTTGCGACGGCTTTGCCGACGGACTTTTTCGGAGCGCGTTTTGCGGACGGCTTTTTATCCGCCGCCGCGGAGCGCGCGACATCCGCGGGCTCCTTCTTCGCCGCTCTCGGTTTTTTCTCCGGCTTTACTTCCGGACCTTTCTTTTCGGCTTCGTTCTTCATATGCCCTCCTTCAGACGATCTTGTTCTTGACGATGACTACGGGATAATTCTCAGAACCGCTTATCGTCTTGTCTTCGGTGACGGTCACGTCTTTGTCCGTGATCGTATATTTGAGCTCGGAATACTTCATTATCCTGCCGTTTTCCATTACGATCGAGTTGCTGATGAATGCGCCCTCTTCGACGATGACTCCGCGGAACAATATACTGTTTTCCACCCTGCCGTTGATCTCGCAGCCGTCCGCGATCAGCGAATTGCGCACCGAAGCTCCCCTGCCGTATTTCGTGGGCACGGAGTCCTTGACCTTGGTGAATATCTTGCCGCAGCGGTAGAACAGATCGTTGCGGATATCGGTATCGAGGATACGCATACTCTCGGTATAATACGACTTGACGTCGTCGATGATCGCGGCATAGCCGTCCACGTGATACGTGTATATTTTGAGCTTATCGAGATTCTGCTGTATGATATGTTTCTCGAAATCGGCAAGACCTCTCTCGTAGCTGTCGGTGATGAGCGAAATGAGAAGATCCTTTTTGACGAGATATATGTTGAGTCCGACCTCCGCTATGTCTTCGCTGATGGTCGAAGTGATCCTCGCTCCGACCGCTCTGCCGTCGGCGTCGACGTCCACGAGCACGCGCCTGGACGAAGTGGAATGCGACGAATACGTCAGCATGGTGATATCCGCGCCCTTTTCGATATGGCGGGCGTAGACGTCCTCGAAGTCGAGGTTTGTCGCTATGTTGCTGTTGGTCAGTACCACATAGTCTTCCGTCGCCTTTTCGATATAGTCGAGAATGCCGTACAGCGCCTCTATCTTGCCTTTGAACATCGTCCGCGAAGTGTTGGACGCATACGGCGGGAACACGGCTATACCGCTGTTTTTACGGTTGAGATCCCAATCTCTGCCCATTCGGATATGATCCATCAGCGACGAATAATTGCTCCTGGTGACGATGCCTATCGTGGTGATGTTGCTGTTGACGAGATTGGACAGCGTAAAGTCGATGAAACGGTATCTGCCGCAGAAAGGCAGCGACGCGGTGGTGCGGTGTATCGTAAGCTCGTTGAGTTTTGTTTCGTTATCGCTTGCGAAGATTATGCTCATCATTTCGTTGTTCATGTCCGCCTCCTCAGTCCACCATAGCCGCTTCGGGCACTACGGTCCCCTTCTTGACGACCGCTCCCGGTCCGACGACCGTTATCTTGATATCTTCCACGGGCACTCCTTCCTGCTCTCCGCCGACTATCGCGCCCTCCTCGATCACGGCGTCGTCGCCGATTATCGCGTAACGCACCTGAGCGCCCTCTTTGACGACCGCGCCCGGCATCACGTTGCTGTCTTCGACCAACGCGCCGCGGCATATCTCGACGCGCGAGGATATGACGCTGTTCTTGACAGTACCGTCTATTTCGCAGCCCTCGGTGACGAGCGAATTTTCTATTTCGGCGTGATCGCCTACGAAATGCGGCGGCTCGGCGGCGTTGCGGGCGTATATCTTCCACGAAGAGTCTTCGAGATTGAGCCCGCTGCTCTGATCGAGCAGATCCATATTGGCTTCCCAAAGGCTCTTGATCGTCCCGACGTCTTTCCAGTAGCCGTCGAAACGGTATGCGAACAGTTTCTGCCCTCCCGCAAGCATCGCGGGGATGACGTCTTTGCCGAAGTCGTTGTGGCTGTCCGGTTTCGCCTCGTCCTCGATGAGATACTTTTTGAGAACGGACCATGTGAATATGTATATACCCATGGAAGCGTTGGTACTCTTGGGATTTTTGGGCTTTTCCTCGAATTCGTAGACCGATCCGTCGGGATTGGTGTTCATTATGCCGAAACGGGAAGCCTCTTCCAACGACACGTTGATGACCGCTATCGTGCAGTCCGCGCCCGATTTCTTGTGATAATCGAGCATATCCGAATAATCCATCTTATAGATATGGTCGCCCGAAAGAACGAGCACGTAATCGGGCGAGAATTTGTCTATAAATTCAATGTTCTGATATATCGCGTTCGCCGTACCCTTGTACCAGTCCGACTTTGCGCTCTTCATATAGGGCGGCAGAACGTAAACGCCGCCGTTGAGCCTGTCGAGGTCCCACGGCTGTCCGTTGCCGATATACTGGTTGAGCGCAAAAGGCTGATATTGGGTCAGCACACCTATCGTATCGATGTTGGAATTGATACAGTTGGACAGCGGAAAGTCTATTATCTTGTACTTGCCGCCGAAAGAAACCGCCGGCTTCGCTACGTGCGCGGTCAAGCTGTAAAGCCTTGTCCCCTGTCCGCCCGCAAGAAGCATCGCAACGCATTCTTTTTTGTTGGAATACATATTTTCCTCCGAATCACTTATTTAAGCGCGCTGTGCGCGTTTTTTACTTATCCGTCTTTTCTTTGCCGCCCTTCTTAGCGACAGCCTTTTTCTCCGCGGTCTTTGCGGTCTTCGCGCCGCTTTCGGCTTTCGCGTCCTCTTTTGCGGACGGCTTTTCGGCGCGTTTTTTACGCTTTACCGCCTTGCCCGGTTTGAGATAAAGCACGCTGTTGGCGGGGATATCCATGCGAATGAACTGCTCCATGCCGTGCATCTCTCCGTCCTCGGCGGTGTATTCGGGCAGCTCCGCGTCGTCGCCTCCGAAACGGACGTCGTTGCTGTCCAACACCACTTTGTACTTGCGCATCTCGGGTACGCCCATACAGTAACTCTGTCTGCGGACCGGCGAGAAATTGACGACGACGACGGTATATTCGCCCTTTTCGTCCACACGCTTGAACGAAACTATGTTCTGCGTATTGTCGTCGACGCAGATCCACTTGAATCCGTCGTAACTGCAATCCAGATCGTACATCTCGGGATGTTCGAGATAATACCTGTTCAGCTCTTTGACGAAATCGCGCAGTCTTCTGTGGCTCTCGTATCCGAGCAGAAACCAATCGAGCTGCTTTTTGTAATCCCATTCGATGAACTGCCCGAATTCGCTGCCCATGAACAACAGTTTTTTACCCGGATGAGCGTACATGAATCCGAGGAACGCGCGCATCGCGGAGAATTTCTCGTTGTATTCTCCCGGCATCTTGTCCAGGAGCGATCTCTTGCCGTGCACGACCTCGTCGTGCGATATCGGCAGTATGTAATTTTCCGAAAAAGCGTAGGTGATCGCAAAGGTCACCTTGTCGTGCATATCCTTGCGGAAAAACGGATTGGCGGAAACGTAGCACAGCATATCGTTCATCCACCCCATGTTCCACTTGAAATTGAATCCCAGTCCTCCGTCGTACGAAGGCTTCGTCACCATCGGGAACGCAGTCGATTCTTCCGCTATCATCAGCAATCCCTCGTGCTTGGTCAGCATGACGGAGTTGAGCTGTTTGATAAAGTCTATCGCCTCGAGATTGTAGTTGCCGCCGAACGCGTTGGGCCTCCACTCGCCGCCTCTTCTGCCGTAGTCGAGATACAGCATGCTCGCGACCGCGTCCATCCTGATGCCGTCCACGTGAAATTCGCTTGCCCAATAGTTCGCCGAAGAGATAAGGAAACTGCGCACTTCCTTCTTGCCGTAATCGAACACTCTGGTGCCCCATTCCTTATGCTCTTTTTTCAGTTCGTCATCATATTCGTACAGCGCCTGACCGTCGAAATCGCACAGCCCGTGCTCGTCCTTGGGAAAATGCGCCACGACCCAGTCCAGGATAACGCCTATGCCTTTGCGGTGCATGACGTCCACGAACGCGCGGAAGTCGTCGGGGGTACCGTACCGCGATGTCGGAGCGAACATACCCGTGACCTGATATCCCCAGCTGCCGTCGAACGGATATTCGGTGACGGGCAGGATCTCCACGTGAGTATATCCCATGTCCGCGCAGTAAGACGACAATTCCTCGGCGAGCTTGCGGTAATCGAACACGTTGCCGTCGTCGTACCTCTTCCAGCTGCCGAGATGCACTTCGTATATGTTCATGGGCGCGCGGTACGGATCGCGCTTGGATCGCGCGCTCATCCATTTGCCGTCGCGCCAGTTGTAATCGGATATAAACAGTTTGGAGGCGTTCGCGGGCGCCGTTTCGGCATGCTGAGCGTAGGGATCGCACTTCATCACGATCTTTCCGTCCGCGCCCTCTATGCTGTATTTGTAGACGTCGAAGTTTTTCAGTCCCTTGACGGAGCATTCCCATATGCCGGGGGATATCGTCTTCATGGGATCTTTTTCTCTGTCCCAGCCGTTGAAATCGCCGACGAGCGACACGCTCTTCGCGTGAGGCGCCCAGACGCGGAATATCCACGTCCCGTCCCCTGCGGGACTTACGTGCGGCGCGAAAAGTTTATAGCTCTCGTAGTTGGTGCCTTCGCGGAACAGATAGATCGGTAACTGAAGATTTTTTTCCATAAAGTATGCGCCCTGAGGCAGACTCCGTTTTTCCTTATTATATCATACAAATACGCGCGTTTCAATATCGATATGAGATTTTTTTAATTTAATTTTAAGACACAAAGCGCGAATTTCGGCGGATAATACACTTGCCGTCCCGCAAAGGTCCGACGTCGTGAACGGATCGGCGAACGACGGCGTTTTCCGACGTGCGGACCTCGGCGCTTGACTTGCCCGCCCCGTACGGTTACAATATATGTCATGAGCATTCTTACGATAAAGGGACTGACGCATATCTACGACAACAGGGTGCTGTTCGACGGCGCGGATCTGACGGTGAACAACGGCGAACACATCGGCGTAGTCGGACTGAACGGCGCTGGCAAGTCCACTTTCATGAACATCATCGCGGGCAGACTGACGCAGGACGCGGGCGAGATAAAATGGCTGAGCGGTATCCGCTACGGATATCTCGACCAACACGCGCAGATCGACCGCTCTCTGACGGTCATGCAATATCTTGAAGGCTCCTTTGCCCATCTGTTCGAACTCAACGAGCGGCTGGAAAAGCTGTACGCGGATATGGGCACGGAAAGCGATCCGGACAAGCTCGACAAGATGATCGCACGCAGCAGCCGTATGCAGGAAGAATTGGAAAAGGCGAACTTCTACGACCTTGAATCGCAGATCAAGAAGGTCGCGGGGGGACTGGGGGTAAACGCTCTGGGGTACGACACCCCGATAGCCAATCTCAGCGGCGGACAGAGAGCGAAACTGATGCTCGCGAAACTTCTGTTGGAAGATCTCGACGTTATGCTTCTGGACGAACCTACCAACTTCCTCGACCTGGAACACATCGAGTGGCTCCGCAAATTTCTCGACTCGTACAAGGGAACGTTCATACTCGTTTCGCACGATACGGTGTTCCTGAATGCGGTCTGTAAGATAATCATAAACATCGAAAACGGACAGATAAAAAAATACTGGGGCAATTACGACGAATATCTCGCCCAGCACGAGCAGAACGCGAAACAGTATGCCGACAGCTACGAAAGACAGCAGCGCGAGATAAAGCGCATGGAAGAATACATCGCCCGCAACAAGGCGCGCGCGGCGACCGCCGGCATGGCGAACAGCCGTAAAAAAATGCTCGACCGCATGGAGATCATGCAAAAGCCCGTGAGCGTGGAAAAGCCGACGTTCTCCTTTCCGTATACTCTGCTTGTGACAAAACACCTGCTCGACGTGGAAGGACTGAGCGTGGGTTACGACGGCAAAGCGATCCTGCCCCCGATCGATTTCACGGTGACGAGCACGACGAAACTCTGGATAAGAGGGACCAACGGTATAGGCAAGACCACTCTGCTCAAGACCCTGATGGGACGGCTTAAACCCGTAAGCGGCTCTTTCCGTTTCAACCCCAACGCCAAGATAAACTACATCGAACAGGATCTCGTATTCCGCAGCGCGGGAATGAACGCGATCACGTTCATGAACGAAACGTATCCGCGTATGTCCCAAAAAGACATACGCAACGCCCTCGCGTCGGTGGGGATAAAGAAAGAACTGGCGACCAAAGCCGTGGGAAGTCTTTCGGGCGGCGAACAGGTAAAGATAAAACTGTGCGCGCTCGAACAGCGGGAGAGCAATCTGCTCGTTCTCGACGAGCCGACCAATCATCTCGACGTCAATGCGAAAGAAGCTCTTTTCGAAGCTCTCGCACAATACGAAGGCGCGGTGCTTCTGGTCAGTCACGAACCCCTTTACGCCGAGAAGCTCTGCGACGAAGTGTTCGACGCGGATCTTGCAAAATAAACAAAAAGCAAGCGAGTGCTTAAAAAATCAACGGAGCGCGGCAGCGTTCCGTTTTGTTCTCTCATCCGTCCTGTCTTTCTTTCGCTTTCAACGCGTCGTACTCCGCCCTCGTGACCGAATAGACCGTGTGGGGCATATCCATACCGTAATAATGTTTGATAAGTCCGCACCCGGCGGTCATACCGTTGCGCAGAGCGACTCTTTTCGAAGGTTCGTTGTTGTCGCGTATCACGGAAAACACCGCTCCGAGCGAGGGATAGCGCTCAAACGCGTGATCACGGCAGGCTCGCGCCGCCTCGGTCGCGTAGCCGCAGTGCCAATAGGCTCTGTTGAACAGATAGCCTACCTCCACGCCCGTAAAGCCCCCGCAATCCTGCAACGTCAGACCGCACTGCCCTATCATCTTCCCCGTCGACGCAAGGACGACCGCCCACAACCCGAAGCCGTCCTCGCGGTAGCGGCGGTACTGATTGTCGAGCCATGCGCGGATCTCGGAAGCGGAAAAAGCGTGCTCGTAGGCGTACATGGTCTTTTCGTCGCCCAGTATCTCAGTCAACGCGGCGAGGTCGTCCTCGCACATTTCGCGCAATACGAGCCGATCTGTGCGTAATATCTCTTTCATCCCAACCTGTGCCTGTACGTCCAGTTCTCTTTGAGCATGACGGTGTAGACAAGCGACGTTATCTCGCCGTCGAACAGCCGCGTGCGTTCGACAAAAGCGTACTCGAAACCGAGGCGCACGGCGGTCTTCATCGGTCGATCGTTCATCCCGACGATGTTGCAGGACACGCTGTCGAAGCCGAGATCCTCAAAGCCGCGTCTGAGCATCGCCTCGCAAGCCTCGGTCGCATAACCGCTGCCACGATACGGCGCGGCGATCCAAAATATCAATTCCGCCTGTGTGCCTGCCGCAACGGCGCGCCCCGTATCCTCGACGAGGGCGACCGCGCCCACCGGACAGCCGTCGTGCAGAGTGACGACGCGGCAGTCGGGCGTATGTTCGGCACTCCTTATCGCCGCGAGGCTGTCATCCATGCCGATATGCGGACGCACGCCGCACGCCTTGGCGATCTCGTCGCGTCTTAGCCACTCGTACATAAACGGCGCGTCTTCGTCGCGCCACGGACGGAGTACGAGTCTTTTTGTCATTATGCTTTCCATACCGACATTTTAACCCAAAACGATTTTCGGAGCAAGCAAAAACGGAGACCGAAGTCTCCGTCTTGCGCCTTTGTATCAGACCAATACGTTGCCGAGGATGGCAAGGACCAAAAACACGACGAGAAGCACGTAGATGATCAGCTTGACCCACTGCTTTTTGCCTCTCGCGTACATCAGCGTGGGAACGCCGAGCGCGATGACGACGCAGATGTCCTTGATCGTGGTCATGACCATGCCTACCGTACCCATATCGCCGTCGACGGCGCTGAGGATGAGGTTGACGATATAGACGACGACCGAAACGCAGATCGCGATACACGCGAGCAGGTTGATGAGGTTGCCTGTGCTGATGACGCTGCCCGTCTTACCGGTGTTGTTGGACTTCTTCTTGTTTGCCATGATTTACCTCCTTATACGTCAAAAGCCCCGCCGTAAGGCAGGGCTTTCGGTAACTCTTACTTAAGTTCGGAGAAGTACTTGATCGTCCTTACCATCTGGCTGGTGTAGGAGTTCTCGTTGTCGTACCACGAAACGACCTGTACCTGATAGGTGTCGTCGTCGATCTTGCTGACCATGGTCTGCGTAGCGTCGAACAGCGAGCCGTATCTCATACCGATAACGTCGGAAGAAACGATCTCGTCGGTGTTGTAACCGAAGGACTCGGTAGCCTCGGACTTCATAGCCTCGTTGATGCCTTCCTTGGTGACGTCCTTACCCTTGACGACGGCGATGAGGATGGTCGTGGAACCGGTAGCGGTAGGAACACGCTGCGCGGCGCCGATCAGCTTGCCGTTGAGTTCGGGAATGACCAGACCGATCGCCTTCGCGGCGCCGGTGCTGTTGGGAACGATGTTCTGAGCGCCCGCTCTGGATCTTCTGAGGTCGCCCTTTCTCTGCGGACCGTCGAGGATCATCTGATCGCCGGTGTAAGCGTGAACGGTGGTCATGATACCGCTGACGATCGGAGCGTAGTCGTTGAGAGCCTTTGCCATGGGGGCGAGGCAGTTGGTCGTGCAGGACGCGGCGGAAATGATCGTGTCGTCCGCCTTGAGGGTCTTGTGGTTGACGTTGTAGACGATGGTCGGAAGATCGTTGCCCGCGGGAGCGGAGATGACGACCTTTCTCGCGCCGGCGTCGATATGAGCCTGCGCCTTCGCCTTGCTGGTGTAGAAGCCGGTGCACTCGAGCACGACGTCTACTTTGAGTTCCTTCCAGGGAAGCTCCGCAGCCTTTGCCATAGCGTAGATGGTGATCTCCTTGCCGTCTACGGTGATGCTGCCGGGAGTGACTACGGTCTTGCCGTCCTCAGCCATAACGGCGTCCTTGTAGGTGACGGTATGACCCATAGCGACGTAGTTGCCCTGCATGGTGTCGTATTTGAGAAGATGAGCGAGCATCTTGGGGCTGGTCAGGTCGTTGATCGCGACGATCTCGTAACCCTCGGCGCCGAACATCTGTCTGAAAGCAAGTCTGCCGATGCGGCCGAAGCCGTTGATAGCTACTCTTACATTTGCCATAATATATTGTCCTCCAAAAATGATTCCGTTTTCAGGCTCTGGGAGCCCCCTTTCGGGTTCGCAATAATTTTAACAATTATCGCGTGATTTTGCAACTGATTGCGATCAAGTTTTTCGCGTGCGCGCATTTAAGACAATAATCGCGCTATGCTCTTTATGCGGGGAAGGAATCGGCGTTCCTCACCGACAGCTCGTTCCTGCCTTCGTCTATAAGCTGTTGCAGGAACTCGTTGGCGCTGCCGCTCGCGTCGAGAAGCATGATCTCAAGACTGCCCGACGCCGTATCGTCGAAAGTGGTCTCTTCGAACTCGCAGTTCGCTCCGCCGATATACACGCGCGCCGCCTCGCTGTCCATAAAGCAGTATTCGCCGAGCTTCGTGACCGAGGACGGGATACAGACGCTGCCCTTCACTCCCGCGAGTCCGTAACTGCTTATCTCCCTTATGTCGATCATGTCGAGCAGGAAGTCAAACGAATTGTGCGACGCGAGCGCGGTCTCGGGATCGGAGTCGTTGGAGCAGGTTTCGGGATCGAACGCGCCGATGTAGGCGTACATGACCGTACCTGTGGAATCCGTAAGGATCCAATGCTCTTTTACTTCGCCTACGCCGTCGTCGCCGAACTCGACGTAGCTCATCAGATCGACAAGCATATAGCCGGAAGCGTTGACGGTGAAGTTTATGCTCGTGGCCTGGGAGCCGACGTTGGAGAACGCGCCGTCGCCTATCGACGCGATCTGCTCTCCTATCGTGAACGTGCCCAGTCTGACGCAGCCGTAAAACGCCAAAGTCGGGATAGCCGTGACGCTCTCGGGCAGAGATATAGTCCTCAGACGGCTGCAATTCTTGAATATACCCTCGCCTATCTCGTAGAGCTCGGACGGATCGTCCGTACCGCCGAAAGTCACGGTGTTGAGATAAGTGCAGCCCGAGAACGCATACTCGCCTATCCTGCCGACCGAAGAGGGGATATTGATCGAAGTAAAACTCGAATAAGTGTTTTCCGCGAACGCGTACGCTCCGATATAAGTGAGCGAGGACGGAAGTGTCACGTTGTTGACGTGAGTGTTCCTGAACGCGCTCTCGCCGATGTTTTCCAGAGCGCTGTCGGAAGCAAACGTCACGGTCCTCAGACTGTCGCAGTTGTAGAATATCCTGTTGGGCAGAGCGCTGAGCCTGCTTCCTATCGAAACGGAGATAAGATCGCCGCAGTCCATAAACGCTTCCACCCCTATGTTGGTCACGGTTTCGGGGATCTCGAATACGTTCTCTCCGTCGGCGCCGCTGGTGACGAGCGACGAGCAGCCTTCGAACGCGCTGTCCCCGATCGTCGTCAGAGATGCGGGCATCTTGACCCTTTCGAGCGAAGTGCAGTCCTCGAACGCGCTGTCGGGTATCTCGGTAAGACTGTCGGGCAGAGATACGTACACGATGTCGGTATTGTCCTCGAACACCCTGTCCGCGAGCTCGATCATATTGATCTCTTCGCTGAATATCACCTCTTCGACGCCTGTGCCGTCGAGAAATCCCGCTTCGACGTATGCGACGCGTCTGCCGCCTATCCTTGCGGGGATCGTGATCGTCTTGTCGTCTCCCTCGTAACGGATTATGGTAGCCGTGCTGCCGCTCGTTTCATAGACGAAACCGCCGCTGCGCATCTCTCCGTCCGAAGAGGAGTAAGTGCCTATGAAATAGCCTCCGACGGCGACGAGCACTACGGCTATCGCCGCGACGACGCAAATAAGTATCGTTGTCTGCTTCTTTGTCATGATCTTTTCCTTGTGCGGATTTGCCACGTCTTACGACGGCGCGTATATTATAACACACGCACGCGCATTTTTACAATAAAAATATAAGGTTTTCGCTCATACGGCGGACAGACGGAGTCTATCGGCGTTTTCAGCCGCCTGCGGACAGTTTTTTCGCCGCCGCGAGAGCGGCTTTTATCCCGTCCACGGCGGACGAAGTTATTCCTCCGGCATACCCCGCGCCTTCGCCGCAAGGCATAAGCCCCTTTACGGAACTGTCGAAATTTTCGTCCCTCAGTATCCTTACGGGCGACGACGAACGCGTTTCGGTGCCAGTAAGCAGGGCGTCGGGCGCGTCGAATCCCTTTATCTTCCGCCCGAAAACGGGCAGGGCCTCTTTCAGCCCCGATATCACGAAAGGCGGCAGACACTCGGACAGATCGGCAAAAGCCACCCCCCGAGGATAGCTCGGAGCGACCGCTCCGACGCGGTTGGGACCTTTCCCGAGCAGCGAGCCCGCCGTCTGACATACCCCGCGGTATCCGCCCGATACCGCGAACGCCGCGCGCTCTATATCTCTCTGGAAGCGAACGCCCGCAAGCGCGTCTTCCGCCCCGTAATCGCTTTCTCTCACGCCGACGAGCAGCGCGCTGTTCGCGTTTGCTCCGTCCCGCGCGCTTTCGCTCATCCCGTTGGTCACCACTCCGCCCTCCTCGGAAGACGCGGCGACTACATAGCCGCCGGGACACATACAGAAAGTATAACATCCCCTTCCGTCCGACGTGCGGCAGGAAAGTTTGTAATCCGCGGCGGGAAGCTCTTTTCTCGCGAAACCGTACTGCGCAACGTCTATGTCGCGCTGTAAATGCTCGATCCTGACGCCGACCGCGAACGGCTTGGGCGTCATTAGCACGCGCCCGTCAAGTCTTTCGAACACGTCGCGCGCGCTGTGCCCCACCGCAAGCACGCATACGCGGGCAGGTATCGAATACGTTCCCTGAGGACCTATGACGGTTATTTCGGAAAGCGCGCCGTTTTCCGTACGGAAATCGACGAATTTGTTGTTGAACCGAACTTCTCCGCCCTCTTCGGTTATCCTGCGGCGCATCTCGGCGACTACCGATACGAGCCTGTCGGTGCCGATATGCGGTTTAGCGTCCACGGTTATCTCGTGTCCCGCGCCTGCGTCCGCAAACTCGCGCAGCACGGTGGCGATCAATCCGTCCGATATCCCGGTGGCGAGTTTTCCGTCCGAAAACGTTCCCGCTCCTCCTTCGCCGAACTGGATATTGCTTTCGGGATCGAGCGCTCCGCCGGACGCGAAGGCTCTGACCTTGCGGGTCCTCTCCTCTACGCTGTCGCCGCGCTCCAACACTATCGGCTTATATCCCGCATATGCCAGCGTAAGCGCGCAGAAAAGCCCTGCGGGACCGCTTCCTACGACTACGGGACGCACGTCCGTTTCCTTGCCGCAAGCGGCGCGGCGGGCTATCTCTCGCAGAGTTTCCGTCTTTCCGACGGCGGCGAAGCCCTTCTCTCTCGCCGCAGCTTCGGCTTCGGCGGATAGCTCCGCGCCTACGGTGAGTACGTATTTTATATCGGGTTTCCTGCGGCAATCCAGCGACTTTCTCAACACCTCGACTCTCTTTACCTCGCCCGCAGGCACGCCGAGCAACGCCGCAGCCTTTCGCACGACGTCGTCTTTGCCGTATCCGATCGGTACCGTAAGCCCGTTCAGCTTTATCATGATATGTTCTCCGTTATCGAGCGGGCGCACGCCGCCGCGCTCGACCATGCCCATTGGAGATTGAAACCTCCGCATTCGCCGTCCACGTCCAGAGCTTCGCCTATCGCATACAGTCCGCGGTCCGTCAACGACATCATCGTGCGAGGGTCGAAAGCCGAAACTTCCAATCCTCCGCAGACGACCTGAGCCTGCTTTATCTGAGGAGCCTCTCCGGCAAGAGCCGTCGTGCATCTGAGAGCCGCGGCAACGGCGGAGCATCTGCCCTCTTTGGGATCGGAGGGACGAAGCCCCGCAATGACCGCGAGTTTTTCGGCAAGCGCACGCGGTACGAAACCGTTGAGCGAACCTCTTATGTCGTACGCCGGGGCGGAAGATATAAGTTTTTCCGCATACGCGGCGCTTATGTCGGGCGCAAAATCGAGCGCCAGCGAAAGGTCTTTCCTGCCGGCGCGCAGAGCGCGGGCATATGCCGACGAAAGCTCGAACGCGAGCATCCCCGAAAGCGCGTCGTCCCTGAATAAGACCTCTCCGCGCCTGTCGGCGAGTATCTCTTCTCCCGACGTCAATATTCCGCGCGCGATCGCTCTCACTCCGGACACTCCCTTGAAAAGCGCCGTGGGTATAGGCGCTATCGCCGGCACGCAGGCGGTGCGTTTATATCCGAGCGAAGTCATCAGCGACAGCGAATCCTTTCCTAAAGTCGCATTGCTTCCGCAGGCAAAGACCACGTTTGCCGCAAAAAATTCTTTTTCCTCTCCTCCTGTCGCGGCACGCACGCGGTAACCTCCGCGGAGTCTTTCAATACCTGACGCCTCCGACGAAACCGTCATGCGTATGCCAAGCCGCTCGACGGCGGCAACAAACGCGTTGACGACGCACCCAGAATTGTTGCCGTACGGGTAAAGTCTGCCGTCCTTTTCGCGCACGGGTACGCCAAGCGAGGCAAAAAACGCCGCGGTTTCGGCAGGTCCGAACGCTTGCAGAGCGGGCGCAACGAATATCGGATCGTTGTAGCGCGCAGGCGATACGGCAGAGTTTGACAGATTGCACCTGCCGTTGCCCGTCGCGGCAAGCTTGACGCACGCTCTCGCGTCCCTTTCCGACACGGCGACGCGTACGCCTTTCTGCGCAAGCATTATCGCGCACGCGGTGCCTGCGGCTCCCGCGCCTATTATCAGCACGTCGTATCTCTCGTTTCCGCGATTCCCTGCGGCTTTCAGATCGGTCTTCATATTTTTATTATAACAACCGAGGCGTCCGAGCGCAAAGCATTAAACGCACGGTTTGAATTTTGAACGCGAAAATACCTTATATTCCGTATATCGCCGCATTTTTCCGCGCGCAAATACCGTATTCTGCGGTCATTCCGCACAAAAGCCGCGCCCCGACCGCAAACCGTCCGCACGTCACGCCGACCGACGACGAGGACGAAAAAGTCTTCCGACCAAGCGGAATACCTCTGCCGTGATCTTGTTGTGAAAACAAGACCGATCTGCGCGCCGAATAAGGCATACTTGCCCGCCGCTGCATTCTCTCGCCATACCCGTCTTTACGCAAATAAAAATGCGCCGAGCCGCGGGGACAAAGCCGCCCGCCGAGCTGCGCATTTT
>DVKK01000049.1 GCA_018716085.1 Candidatus Ornithoclostridium excrementipullorum
AACGCGCCGGTATAGAGCTGATAATAAACTCCCTTCTGCGCGATGAGCTGATCGTGGTTGCCGCGCTCGATGATCCTGCCGTGGTCGAGGACCATTATCGCGTCGGAATTCTGTATCGTGGACAGTCTGTGCGCTATGACGAATACGGTCCTGCCCTCCATAAGCGCGTCCATACCCTTTTGCACGAGATACTCGGTACGGGTATCTATGGACGAAGTCGCCTCGTCGAGAATTAGCACGGGCGGATTTGCGACCGCGGCGCGGGCTATCGAAAGCAGCTGTTTCTGTCCCTGCGAGAGGTTGGATCCGTCTCCCGTGAGCATCGTGTTGTACCCTTCCGGCAGACGGGTGATAAAGTCGTGCGCATTGGCGAGCTTCGCCGCCGCCACACACTCGTCGTCGGACGCGTCGAGCTTTCCGTAACGGATATTGTCCATTATCGTACCCGTGAACAGATTCGTATCCTGCAACACCATGCCCAGCGACCTGCGCAGATCGGACTTTTTGATCTTGTTTATGTTGATGCCGTCGTAACGTATCTTGCCGTCCGCGATATCGTAGAAGCGGTTGATGAGATTGGTGATCGTCGTTTTGCCCGCGCCCGTGGCGCCGACGAACGCTATCTTCTGACCCGGCTTTGCGTACAGCGACACGTCGTGCAGGACTATCTTCTCGGGCACATACCCGAAGTCCACGTCAAGCAGTCTGATATCGCCTTTGAGCTCCTGATACGTGACCGATCCGTCCGCCTTGTGCGGATGTCTCCACGCCCATCTTCCGGTACGGGTGGGGCTTTCGCGCAGCACGTTGCCGTCGTCGTCGATGACTGCGTTGACGAGCGTGACGTAACCGTCGTCCGTTTCGGGTTTCTGATCGAGGAATCCGAAGATACGGTCCGCGCCCGCGATAGCCATGACCACGGAGTTGACCTGCATGGATACCTGCCCTATATTGAGCGTAAACTGACGGCTCATATTGAGGAACGCGACTATTGCGCCCATCGTGATGACCTCGTCTTCGAGCCCCGAGAGGGACAGATTGCGCACCCCGCCCAAAACGAGCAGTCCTCCGACGATGGCGACGACGACAAACAGCACGTGCCCGATGTTCATTATCGCGGGCATCAGGATATTGCCGTACTTGTTCGCCTTGTCGTTGTTGACGAACAATTCGTCGTTGACCTTGTCGAAATCGCGCTTTGCGGCTTCTTCGTGGCAGAACACCTTGATGACCTTCTGACCGGTGAGCATCTCTTCCACATAACCTTCGGTAACGCCTACGGAATTCTGTTGTTTCACAAAATACTTGGCGCTCTTACCTCCGACGAGTTTGGTGACCAAAACCATGAACGCGACGCCCGCCAGCACCACCAACGTGAGGTAGATACTGGATTGCAGCATGGACACGAGCAGCGTGATCATTGCCACCACCGAATACGTGACCTGCGGTATGCTCTGCGATATGAGCTGGCGCAGCGCGTCGGTATCGTTGGTGTAGTAGCTCATTATGTCGCCGTGCGTATTCGTATCGAAATAGCGGATGGGCAGCTTCTGCATACTGTTGAACATATCCTCGCGGACGTGTTTGAGGAAGCCCTGCGTGACCACCGCCATAGTGCGGTTGTAGACGAACGAGCATATCAGCGCAAACACGTAAATGCCCGCCATTATGCCTATTATCGTATACAGCTGTCCCTTGACCGCGTCGAATCCCAGTTTAAGTCCAGGCGTGACGACGTCGTCCACGAGGATCTCGAGGAAGATGGACGAGCTGATGCCCGCGACCGCGGTGACGGCGATACAGCAGATGACCAGGATCAGTCTGCCCTTATAGTAATGGAACATATATCCGAGCAATTTGCCCAGGGTCTTCATTATATTGCCGCGCTTGACCTCTATCTTATGCCTTGCCATTGCCGTCGCCCTCCTCTTCTCGAGCCTTTTTGAGAACGTCCGCAGTCGCGCCTATCTTGTTCTGCGAATAGTAAACTTCCTGATAGATCTTGTTGTTCGCGAGCAGTTCGTCGTGAGTGCCGACCGCGGCTATCTTACCGTTGTCCATGATGACTATCTGGTCCGCGTCCTCTACCGACGCCACGCGCTGAGCGATGATGAATTTCGTCGTATCGGGGATCTCTTCCCTGAACGCCTTGCGGATCAGCGCGTCGGTCTTTGTATCGACGGCGCTGGTCGAGTCGTCGAGGATGAGTATCTTCGGCTTTTTGAGCAGCGCGCGCGCGATACAGAGCCTCTGCTTCTGTCCGCCCGACACGTTGGAGCCGCCCTGCTCGATATACGTATCGTATTTGTCGGGGAAAGACTGTATGAAGTCGTCCGCCTGCGCGAGCTTGCAGACTCGTACGAGTTCCTCGTCCGTGGCGTCGGGATCTCCCCAACGCAGATTTTCCTTTATCGTACCGGAAAAGAGTACGTTCTTCTGCAAGACGACCGCGACCTGGTTGCGCAGCGATTCGAGATCGTAATCCCTCACGTCTATCCCGCCGACCTTGACCGAGCCTTTGGTGACGTCGTACAGTCTGGGGATGAGGTTGACCAGCGAAGTCTTGGAACTTCCCGTTCCGCCCAATATGCCGACGGTCTGCCCCGACTTCACTTTGAGATTGACTTCTTTGAGCGCGCGGCGGTCTGCCTTTTCGGAATACTTGAAGTCTACATCGTCGAACTCCACGTCGCCGTTGGGGACTTCGTATACGGGGTTTTCGGGATTGGCGAGGTTGCTCTTTTCATTGAGCACCTCGACGACGCGGTCTGCCGACGTCTTCGCGATCGATATCATGACCATGACCATCGACAGCATCGTGAGCGACGAAAGCGTCTGCGCCCCGTAGACGATAAGACTCGAAAGCGACGGAGTAGTCAGAGTCGTCGCATTAGACTGCACTATTATCATGGATCCGATAAAGCATATCATAGTGATCGCGGTCCACATACACAGCTGCATCAGCGGGTTGTTGAGCGCGATTATCTTTTCGCCGCGGGTAAAGTCCACTCTGACGTCCTCGGCGGCTTTGTCGAACTTCTTTATCTCGTAGTCCTCTCTCACATAGGACTTGACCACTCTGATACCCTTGATGTTCTCCTGTATAGACTCGTTGAGCGCGTCGTACTTTTTGAACACCTTGGAAAAGATGGGATCGACTTTTTTGAATATGAGGATCAGTCCCACGCCGAGTATCGGCACGAGTGCGGTAAAGACCAGTCCCATCTGCCAGTTGATCGAATAGGTGATCGCCAAAGAGATGACGATCATGACCGGCGAACGGAACGCCACCCTGACCAGCATCATGTATGCCATCTGGATATTGGTGACGTCGGTGGTCATACGCGTGACGAGGCTGGACGTGGAGAACTTGTCGATATTGGAAAACGAAAAGTCCTGTATCTTATAATATATATCGTGCCGCAGATTGCGCGCGAATCCGGCGGACGCCGTCGCGGCGTATTTGCCCGCCAGCATACCGAACATCAGCGAAAACGCGGCAAGGACCAACAGTATCGCGCCATACGTCAGAATGTTACCGATCGAAGGATCTGCCTCGATCCCGTCGAGCATCGTTATCATATACAGAGGTATAAGACACTCCAACGTAACTTCGCAAGTCACCAGTATCGGGGCGAGTATCGATTCTCTCTTATACTGCCGGATACTTTTTGCCAAAGTTTTGATCATTCGTTTACTCCTTTTATATTGTCAAAAATGTTTTGTCCGTGTCGATCATCGGCGTTTTCGGTCTTGTCTTCGCCGATGTTTGCGATGCATCTGGAAAGCAGCTCTTTAAGCCGGGCGACCTCCTGAGGGGTAAAGCCTTCTACGATCTTGCTTTCGACGCCGTCGAGTATTTCTTCTATCCTGCGCTGCATATTGACCGCCTTGTCGGTCAGCACGATCTTTTTGAGTCTTGCGTCGCGTTCGAGCGGCGTACGGGTTATCATCCCCATGTTTTCGAGAGCTTTCAGCACCTCGGTAGCGCTGGATCTCCTTATGCCGAATATCTTCTCTATATCTTTCTGATAGATCTCTTCGTCCGGACGCATATAGATATAGTGGACCATCCATCTCTGCATGCCGGTAAGCTCCACACCCCCGTCGCCGAGATAGGTATTGTCCACACATTTCTTTATCTGCTTGGACAGCATCTTTACCTGAAAACCTATGTGCCTTTCCATCTTCGCCATACCTTGCCGATATTAGTTCGGTTCCCTAACATTACAGCGTTCGATTAATGATAGCAAAACAAAAAAATATTGTCAACGGATTGAGGCGCGCTTAATGCAAATTTTTCGCGCTCGTACAAAAGTCTTGTTTTTCGGGCTGCGCAAGGCGTTTTATCCGCGTCTGCGCGCGACCGCGTCCCGCATTATCGGGCTTGCCGCAACGCATATGCGCATGAGCCCGCTCGGCAGGGTCGCGGCGCGCGTATTTCGGGAGATCATGACAAACGGCGGGTCCGCCGAAGCGGACCCGCCGTTTGCCTCGATCGCCGGTCACGTGATCGCGACGTTACTCGATCTCGATCCTGTTCTCGGGCTTATCGGGCGCATTCTTGGGGATATCGACCGTCAGAATGCCGTTTTCGTACTTAGCTTTGACGGCGGACTTGTCTATATCGCCGACATAATAGCTTCTGCTGCACGAGAAACTTCTCTCGCGGTGGATATAGTTGTCTTTCCTGCCGTCGTCGTATCTGTCGTTCTTATTGACGGATATATTGAGATAACCGTCCCTGAGATCGATGTCGATGTCTTTCTTGTCCACGCCGGGCAGTTCGACTTCCATCACATAGCCGTTGTCGTTTTCCCTGATATCGGTGCGCATATACTTCTGAGTATGACGTCCGGTCCCGAAGAAGGACGGGAAAAAGTCGTTCATGGCTTCGTCGAAGAAGTCGTAGTCGCGTCTGTAGCTTCCGTTCTTTCTGAGTTCGTTTTTCATATATATCATCTCCTTATTTGGCACTTACTGTCTGTAAGTGCTGGCACTCTCTGCCTTCACCTGCTAATATTGTACCACCGTTTTGCGCTTTGTCAATAGGGATACTGCGGAAATTTTTGATTTTTTACCGATTTTTTACATTGCCCGGAACTATCGGAGGCGCGGTGTTGCCGCG
This sequence comes from Candidatus Ornithoclostridium excrementipullorum, assembly GCA_018716085.1. Taxonomy (GTDB): domain Bacteria; phylum Bacillota; class Clostridia; order Christensenellales; family UBA3700; genus Ornithoclostridium; species Ornithoclostridium excrementipullorum. The sequence goes on from DVKK01000049.1 coordinate 5,129, forward strand.
CGTTTCCCCGCCATGAACTTTATGCGCGATCTTCCGCTTTTTATACGCGCGGATCACCATCGCTCACGCTCTTTGCCCCGTATAGCCGTCGCCGAAAGATCGCCGCTGCCGAGCGTTTTTTGCCGAAAGTTGACGAAAACTTTACACGATTGCCGCAACTGTTTACAAACTTTATACGGTTTTTATTTGTAACGCCCGCGCGCACGAGTCTATAATTATATGCAGGCACAGAAAACAAGAGCGGAGGACGGGTGTCCCATGGAAAAGTATATAGGCAAAAAAGAGAAGGCTTCTTACGGCTTTGCCGCGATAGGAAGTTTTATGATATCGGGCGTCGTATCGAGTTATCTTTCGATATTTCTGTCCGATATTCTTATAGTTCCCCTGGAATTCATGACTGTCCTGATGATAGTCGCCCGCTTCTGGGATATGGTCAACGACCCTCTCATGGGCGTGGTCATAGACCGCACGAGGACTAAGAACGGCAAGATGCGCCCGTTTATACGTATAGGCGCGTTCCTCATCTTTATCGTATCGATCGTGATGTTCCTGCCGCTCACCGATATGCCCGTTGCGGCACGGTGCGTCTTCGCGGCGATCGGATATCTGCTCTTCGACTTCTCTTATACGGTCGTAGACGTCCCCGCAATGGGACTTATGAGCGTCGCGACGCCCAACCCGAAGGAACGGGCGGCTTTGCTGTCGTTTTACGTGACGCTCGGCTCGATCGGCACTGTGCTGCCGATAGGACTCGTAAGCGTGTTCCAAAGACTCGTTCCCGAGAAATGGCTCTATTTCTCGATAGCGGCTTTTGCGGGCGTGATAGTCTTTGCCGGATATCTCATCCTGTTCCGCAACTCCAAGGAAAGGTTTTCCACCCACACCGAACAGATCAAGGTAAAAGATCTGTTCAAAGCCGCCGCGAAAAACAAACCCATGCTGCTTACTCTGCTGATGTCGATGCTGGCGTCCCCGCGCTATCTTCTGATGCTGGCGGCGACGTACATAGCGACCTACGTCATCACGATACCGGGAATGGAGTCGGGCGACGTACTGATAGTACTCTATCTCGTCGTCGGTTCGGGAATGTTCGCGGGTATACTGCTGACGCCCGTAGTCTATAAGAAAATAGGCTACAAATATACGAGCCTGATATTCGGCGCTCTGTCCGCGATATGCCTTGCCGCGGCTTTCTTCATCGGAAGGGTCAATTATTACGCGGCTTTCCCGTTCATGACGATAGGCGGACTCGGCATAGGAGCATACAACGTCCTGCCGTATCCGATGGTCGGCGACAGCCTCGATTATCTCGAATGGAAGACCGGACACCGTATGGAAGGCGTATGTTTTTCGCTCAACTCGATGGTCACGAAATTCAACAATGCCATCGCGGCGGTGGCGGTCTCGGCGTGTCTGATCCTTTTCCGGTTCCGGCAGCCCGAAGTGCCCGGCGTACCTCTCCCTCAATCCGACTTCACGATAGACGGACTTTTCTCGCTGGTGACGCTGATACCCGCCGCGGGATTCCTGCTCTCCCTGATACCGATGGCGCTGAACAGCTACCACGGCGCGAAGAAAAAACGCATTCTCGAAGAATTAGACGAGATGAGAGCTATGAAAAAGACCGACGGCGGTGCTATAATTAAAGAGGACGGATACACCGTAAGCGAGGAAGACGAAATGATCGGGAGCGAACCCGTCGGTAAGAAAAACAAGACGATAGAGATACACAGCGAGTTCAAAGTGTTCGAATCGGACAAGCCTCTCAGGGTCGGCGTGATCTCCGATTCTCAGCTTTCGCCCTTCTTCTGGCGCAAGAACAAGACTTACGAACAGAATCTGCGCAAAGCGTTCGCCGTACTCAAAGACAACGGCGTCAACATGATAATTTTCCCGGGCGACATCTGCAACATCGCTTCCAAATGCGCTTATCGCCGCTTCACGGCGGCGTTCGACGACGTATTCGGCGACGACAAACCCATATTGCAGGCGATAATGGGCAATCACGACTATTACCTGCCGATCGGTTCCACGGAGAGGAAGCGCAGATTGTTCGAGAAATGCACGGGCAAGACGCCGTATTCCCATTACGTCGTGAACGGATATCATTTCATAGGCGTTTCGCCGCAGAGCTGCTCTCAGCAAAACGGCTATGATCTTCTCTTCGACTGGCTCGAGGACAGGCTGGCGCTTGCCAACCGCGACGGCGACAAAAAGCCGGTATTCGTGATCACGCACAACAGCGCCGCGAACACGGTCTACGGTTCTCTCTCCGAAGGCAAACTGTACAGCGACTTCAAACTGGGCAAACTGCTGTCCAAATACGAGAACGTGGTCAATCTTGCCGGACATCTGCACTTCCCGATGCTCGACGAACGCAGCATACATCAAAAGAACTACACGACCATCGATACGCAGTCCGTATCTTACGTCGAACTGGAAAAAGGCAAAGTGAACGGCTCCGTACCGCCGCAGGCGCATATCGCGCCCATGGGCTACATAATGGACTTCGGCGAGAACGGCGTGGACATACGGCGCGTCAATATGACAACGGGCGAAGAAGAAAAGGAAAATATGCGCTGGCACCTGCCCGCAAGGCTCACAAAGGACGCGTTCGAATACACCTCGGCGAGATTCGGCAAAAGCAAGCCGGTGATGACCGCCGAAAGAGGACGCTGCGTGACGAGATTCGGCAACACGTATCTGGTTTTCGAACGCGGAAAAGACGAAGACCTGATCCACAGTTACAGGATAATATTCGACGACGGAAAAGTGCAGTATTATTTTTCCGACTTCTACAAAGGTCTGCGCCATAAGTCGAAATATATGCGCCTCAAACTTTACGAAAAAGCCGTTGGCACATACGACGTCGAGATATACGCCATCAACTCCTCAGGCATGGTCAGCGACAACTGCACGGTCATAAACAACGTCAAAGTACAGTACTACCGCAAATATCCTCTGGTATTCGCGCCCGATATGGATTATACATGGCTGAGAAACAAGATAGATCTCTGACATCGCTGAAAGGCTTCATCTTCGACATGGACGGCACGCTGCTCGAATCGATGGGCGTGTGGGACAGACTGTACGAAGAACTGTTTGCCGAAAACGGGCTTACGATGCCGCGCGACTATCTGCTTGCGGTAAATCATCTCAAACTCGCCGACTGCGCGGACTATACGGTGCGGAACACTCCGATAAAACTGACCGCGAACGAGATCGAACGCTTTTGGCAGGAACGCGCGCTCAAAGCGTATTCTGAGGACGTGGAACTCAAACCCTACGCCGCAAAGCTCCTCTCCCTGCTTTGGAAAAACGGTTTCAGGATCGGGATCGCGACCGCATTGGGCGAGGATCTGTTCAAACCGTGTCTGAAACGCAACGGCGTCGCGGGCTTTTTCGCTTCCGGCACTTCGATAGACGAAGTGGGTGCAGGCAAGGATCGCCCCGACGTATATATTCGCGAGTGCTCCAAACTCGGTCTGCGACCATCGCAGTGCGCAGTCGTAGAGGACAGCCATATAGGCATAGAGAGCGCGAAACGCGCGGGATTCTTCACGATCGGCGTATACGACGAGGCTTCCGCGGAGCATTGGGATACGCTCAAACATTATGCGGACATAGCCGCGACCGAACTCAGACAGGTCTACTATGCGGTCAAAAACGCGCTTAAAAGCCGCTGATATACCGCAGTCGCAGGGAAAATAAAAAAGGACGGAGACCTCCGTCCTTTTCGCTTCTTTGCCGTTGTTATTTGAAATAGGCGTTTATCCCTTCGCGGAAACGCGCGACGTCCGCCTCGGTATAAAACTTGTACCCTATGTACTGTTTGTCCGAATTCATCACCGTGCATACGAATCTCTTGTCGTCGTCGTAGACGAACTGCGGAATATTGGGATCTTTGAGCAGCGCGAGCACGACGGTGTTTTCCGTTTTCAGATACATTATCCTGGCATAGACGATATTCCCCACGCGGTAACTGAACGATCCGGTCAATTCTTCCACCTCGGTCTCGTCGGCGACCGCTCCGATAAGACAGGGCGTGAGCCTTGTCAATTCGTCGATAAGCGTCTTTTTGTCCTCTCCCCACTCTTCCAGATTCACTCCGCGCAGATTGACGGGATTGCTGGTATAGACCAACTTGTCCGCGCCCGTATCGTCGACGGGGAGCATCAGCCGCGCCGCCTGAGCGAAAGCGCCTCCGTCCCTGCTCACGATGCCCGCCTCTTCGAGCGCGCCGTAAGTCAGAAGTCCGAATCGGTTTTTCTCGCTCTCCCACGCCGCTCCGACGAGCGCTTTGAGCACGTCGTCTTTGCCGTAAGGATCTTCCGCCTCTTCGTCGGTGGTCAAAGCCACATAATAGTATCCGTCCGCGTCCGCAAGCGTCTTGCGGCAGAACGAAGTGAACGCGCCCTTGCGCAGACTGCGAGCCTTATCGCGGACGATACCGCTGTCGTAATCCTCCGTTTCGCATATCTCGAGATTGTCGCCGCCGCCCTTGGTCAAAGCGAGTCTGAACCTCCTGTCGAGCGCGAGCTGTACGTTGACCGTCCTTGCCTGTCTGAAACTCGCCTCCTGCGAACAGGCGTTGGCGTATCCTACGACCTTGGCTTCGAGAAATATCACGAATTTGGCTCCGGCAGTATGAGCCGTTATGATGAGATCGGGCGTCCCGAAATCCCCGAGCGGGTATTCCGGCAAATACTCGCAGTATTCCACCTCGCGGACGAAATCGGGCGTTTTACCGTGCCAGACCACGCATTCAAGCAGCTTCCTGTCCGCCTTTTTGGCGATCGTATCCGCCACTATGCCCGCGACGAGACCTCTTTCTCCGTAATAAAGAACGTTGCTCTCTTTCATGATCGTATCCTCCCTTACCGGGGCTTCGCCCCTTATCTAATAAAAACCATAAATCGCGGTCGCAGTCAATAGCCGCTCGGAAAATTTTACGCAAATATTTCCGATAAAGAGTTATGCGGGGCCCAACACGCAATATTTTTTCGGGGACTCGGAGCGGATCTCATTCCCGCGGCAGTGTCCCCTATATCGTTTTTTGAAACCGAAACGAAACATACTCGGCAGACAGCAGGATACAAAAGTCGTTACGGATCGCGCCTTAGGAACGTAAAGCGGTCTTTTCGGATCGCGGCTCGGTTATTTTTTCCGCTCGGATCTGTAATGCGCTGCCGGCGTGCCCTTGGGAAGTCGAACGCTGAATTTGGTGAAAGT
>DVKK01000050.1 GCA_018716085.1 Candidatus Ornithoclostridium excrementipullorum
ATTTGAGTATGAAGTCGTCAAGACGTTCGGCAGTCTTTCCGAATCGGACAAGGGCTGGAAGAAAGAGATAAAGCTCATCAGCTGGAATAACAGGGAACCCAAATACGATATAAGAGAGTGGTCTCCCGACGGCGAGAAGATGGGCAAGGGCGTCACGCTCAGCAAAGAGGAGATCGAGAACCTCAAAAAACTTCTCGACGAGATACTCGCGGAGTAACGCGTCGCGTATCTGCGGCGGCGGGGCTGACCCGCCGCTTTTTTTGTGCAGAACGCTTACGTTTTTCGGACGGTGTTTCCGTTGACAAACTTTCGCCGCGGGCATATAATTGTGACGGCTGTATAAAAGGACAGAGGTCTTGTTATGGATTACGGAATATTTTTGCACCTCGCGTTGATATTGCTTCTCAGCAAGTTTCTCGACATCGTCATGCGCAGACTGGGACTGCCGCAGGTGCTTGGCGCGCTTTTGGCGGGCATCATAATCGGCGTGAGCGGTCTTATATCCGACACGGGAGAACTCAAACCGTTCGCCGAGATAGGCGTCGTGATGATCATGTTTTCCGCCGGCATGGAGACCAATTTCAAGGAACTGAAAAAGAACGGCGCGGCGTCGCTGCTCATAACGTCGCTCGGGGTCATCGTTCCGTTGCTCGCGGGTTTCGGAGTGTCGTTCATGATACCGGGACTGGAAACGAGGCAGAGGATATTTTTCGGAGTCATCCTTACCGCGACGTCGGTAGGCATAACCGTGTCCGTGTTGCGCGAATTGGGCAAACTGCACGGCAAGGTGGGCGCGACGATCGTCACCGCGGCGGTGCTCGACGACATAATAGGTATCGTCATACTCGCATTTACTTCGGGGCAGGTGGAACCGTCCACATGGGGATATAAGCTGATAGAGGTCTTCGGCGCGGATATGGCTTCGGTGTCGGAAGGCGTCGTGACTCTGGTCAACGTGGTATTGTTCCTGATCGTTGCGGTCGGCGTGGGCGTGCTGGTACACTACGCGTTCAAACTCCTGAGCAAAAAATTCCCCCACACGCGCAGACTGTCTATTTTCGGACTTGCGATGGCGCTTCTGTTCGGCTGGGGCGCGGAAAAACTGTTCGGGGTCGCCGCGATCACGGGCGCGTTCGTGGCGGGCATGATGATGTCCAACATGAATCAGTCCGAGTATGTCGAGCGCAGGGTGGATATGAGCGCGTATATGCTGTTCGGTCCGATATTTTTCGCCAACATCGGCATCTCGTTGGATTACGGTGCGCTCGCAGACAACTTCAACGGTACGGTGATCGCTTTCAGCGCGGTGTTCATCATAGCGGGACTTGCCGCAAAACTGATAGGCTGCGGAGCGGGATGTCTGATGTGCAGATACAAGTTCGGCGAGAGCGTGGAAGTCGGCGTAGGCATGATGGTTAGAGGCGAGGTGTGTCTGATCGTCGCGCAAAAGGGCGTGGAACTGGGGCTGATCGACGGCGCTTACATGCCCGCCGTGATCCTGCTGGTGGTACTGTCCTCTCTTGTCACGCCCGTGCTGCTCAAAGTCGCTTTCAAAAAGTTTCCGTCGCAGGGCGGCGGGGGTATGGAACCTCCCGCCTCGGCGCTGGCGCACGCCGAGTTGATAGAGAAACTCGACGGGCTGCCGCCCAAAGACGTTGCTTCGGCGGACGCGCCCCGACCGTCGGGGACAGAATGTAACGGAGCAGACGATCCCGAATGACGCGTAAAACAAGCCCTCCCGCGGCACAATAGCACGGGAGGGTTTTTTGCGCGGTATGCGCGCGGGTTGCAATCGCGCGCGCGTTGTGATATGATGTTTGTATGAAGAAAAAGCTGTTCGTCATAGCCGTGCTGGTCGCGGTCGCCGCGGTCGTGTTCTCGGGGTGTTCGCTCACTCTTGCGAGCCCCTCGCTGTCCTACGACGCGGATACGGGCGCGGTATCGTGGCGCGCCATTCCGTTTGCCGACGAATATTCCGTCGCGGTCTACGCCGCGAGCGGAGGTCAGAGCACGGGCGAACTGCTTACCGAAACGGTCACTTCCGATACGAGATATTACATCTCCGATTACGGCGAATTTTACGTCAAGGTAACGGCGCTTTCAGCGCGCTTTACCGCGTCCGAGGCGTCGGGTATCGCGGTGCGCCGCGTCAGCACGGAGTCGGGAGTGATAGTCGATCCCGGCGACACGCAGGCGGCGGAATATTACGATATGCTGCCGCTTGTCCCGTTCTTTTACGGATATTATTACGACGGGTGCGGAAGCGTTCGCGTTCCGCTCAATTCCGACGAAGGGCCTGTTTCCGTAACGGGTCGTTTCGTCGGAGAAGTGTCGGAAAGCGACCGTTTGTTCGAGGGCAGAACTCTGATCCTCGACGAAGAGGTGTTCGCGTCCTGCGATCCCGGACAGACGGAGATGTTCACCGTGACTTTTGCCGACGGCAGCGAGGCGGTTTTCAGGATAGACGTGGCGCAGGAGCGTACGGCGACCGCGATCGCGCTCGTATGTCCGATCGGACTTTACGCTCGGGAAGTATTTGAGATATATACCGGCAGGGCTCCCGTCGGAGCGACCTTGGACGGCGCCGACGTCGGATTCGTATATGACGATACGGAGGGGACGACGGCTTTCGACACTTCGCTGTTCGAATATTACGGCGCAGACGGAGAGCTCGACGGGGAAAGAACGTACGAACTGGCGCTCGATTTCGGAGACGGCGATCGGGTCGTCTACGACGTGTTCGCGTCGGCACACGCGGGGAGTTACAGCGTATTGTTCGGAGACAGGCTGTGCGTCGCGTACGACAGACAAAACGACAGCGGCGACGTCTATATCGGACTTTCGGGCACTCCGGGACAGAGCGGGACCGTTGCGGGACTGATCTCGGACAGGCACAGTTATGCGATATCGGTGGACGGCACGTTTACCGATGACAGAACGGACGTGCTGTTCGGCACGGACCGCGATTACGTTCAGCTGCGCGAATCCATGATAAAAGACCTCGAGCCCGGTATGCATTATATCGAGATCTATACCGCGGCGGGCACGACGGGTATTTACCTTTACGTCTATTCGGGGCAGCTTGTCTGTTACGATCTTTATTTCGATTTCGACGAGAGCTATCCCGATATAGTGCTCGGGTATTCCTGCGACGTGGCGGCGGACAGATACGAGGTCGTAGTGGGGGGCACGTCTTACGACAGCGAGTCCCATCCCGAGATGTTCGCGGACGGAAAAGTCATACTGACGGACGTGATAGAGCGCGACGACACCGTATATCTCAAAAGTTATTACGGGGAGAGCGAGGCGGTCAGCGAAACTCTCACGTTCGGCGCCGACGTAACCGCCATGGATCAGTATCTCGATCCTTCCCGCGGATACGTCTATCTCGGCGAGGCGACAAATACTTATATCGACAGCATGGCGGAATTGGAGAGGCTCGCGCAGTATATGCTGCTCTATTACGACGAGCTCCCCAAACAGACATACGAACTCGATTCCGGTTCTACGGAGATGGGGTATATGCGCGTCTACGTCGATCTGACGGCGCTCGGGATAGTCGGGTCTTCGCCCGACAGGAGTCTGCTCACGCTGTTCAACAACGACGCGTGCGACTCCTACAAAGAGGCGTACAGCATAACGACCGCCGTTGTCAGGCAGTCCGCCGAGGTGTTCGAGATCGCGGTCTGCCTCAAATCGGCTACCGAACCCTCGATCTCTTGCGAAACGGATTACACCGAAAGAGGAGATACGACCGCGCATCTTACGTCCTCTTCGAGAAGCGCCGACTTTGAAAATTTTGCGATAAACGAGCGCGCGCGGACGGCAGAGGTGACTACGTCCGATCAGCTTTATTTTGCGGTCGAACAGGGATATCTGCCCGTACCCGTTGCGGGAAGCGCGGCGGAGAGGATATACGAAAAGGCGAAAGACGTCTGCCGCACATATATCGACGACGATATGACGGACGGTGAGAAGGTGCACGCATTTTACGATTGGCTTGGCGTTAACGTGATCTACGATTACGATACGGCGACGGCAATGAACGGGATATCGCCTTCGAGCGACGAGTATCTGGTGTTTTACCGATATAATTGCTTCTTCCTCGAAGGAGTGTTCGACGACGGCGTCGCGGTCTGCAACGGTATCGCCAAGGCGTTCGTGCTGCTGTGCGGGATAGAGGGGATAGACTGCGTAAAGGTCAACGGCGTTTCGCGGAACGTCGCGCACGCATGGAACAAGGTCAACGTGGACGGAGTATGGTATATAGTTGACAGTACATGGAGCAACGTGAACAACGGGGACAATACCGAAAGCTTCACGCACGAATACCTCATGATCTCCACGCCGCAGTCCGATCCGACGTCGGGTCACAGGGAGCAGAGCGAGGACACGCTCGTTATCTATGCGCCCGACGGACAGTATAACGTGTTTTCCAATACGTATTTCGTTTACGGCGATCACAAAGGCAATTATTATATTTCCGATCTGACGGAATTCGCAGCTCTCATGGATATGACGGCGTCGACGCTCGGTATAGGACAGTCTGTTTCCGTGAACGTCGCCTGCGGCAGTTATGCGGAACTGCTCGGATATCTCGAATCCGCGCAGACCGAGGTGGGTTACGTGGCGCACATAGACGCATGCTGTTCGCACTATTCCGATTCCGACGCGAACGGGATATGCGATAACTGCGGCAGCGGAGAAGCGCTGACCGTTACGTTGACGAGGCGCTGACATGACCGCCCTTCAATTAAAGGAGATCCTGCAGTCCCTTGCGGACGACGGGAACCGTGAATTTTTTTCCAAACTCACTCATACCGGGTATCCGGTCCTGGGGACGAAGATCCCCGTTCTCAGGCAGCTTGCAAAGCGCATTGCCGCCGACGGGCAGGCGGAGCAGGTGATAAAAATGCGCCCCGTGCTGTGTTACGAACACGTCATGCTGATAGGCATATTGTCGGCGGGAGCGAAACTGCCGCTTGCCGAAAAACTCCCTCTGCTCGAAGAATACTGCACGCTGATAGACGACTGGGCGCTGTGCGACGTCGCCTGTTCGTGTCTGAAATTCAAAAAGAGAGAGGAATTTTCCGCAATGGCGGATCTTGCCGCGAGCGGGGATCCGTGGAAGGCTCGTTTCGGACTGATAGCGATCAATTCGTGCTTTTGCACGCGGGAATTTGCCGATGATATCGCGGGCGTTCTGAAGAGAGTGACCGCGGAGGGATATTACGTGGACATGGGCGCGGCATGGCTCGTGTGTACGCTTGAGAGCAAAGTCCCGGGAGCGGGCATCGCGATACTGAGAGAGGGCGCGCTTACGCCCGCCGCGCGAAAAATGTGCGTAGGCAAGATGAGAGATTCTCGCAGGATAGATCCGAAGACCGCCGCCGAAGCCGCCGCCGTCTCGGCGTCTTTCGGGAAGAAGTAAAGTTTGTTAAATTCAAAAAAAGGCAGGTCCCGAAACGGGGTCTGCCGTGTTTTTTCTGCCGACCGTCACAGGCGTATGCCCGCCGCTTCCGCGATGGGCGCCAGCGCCGAAAAGTCGGTATAGTCCACAGTCTTGCCGTAGCTTTCGACAACGGCTCTGCCGACGGCGTCGGCTTTGTCGGCAGGCACGTTTTTCATCGCGCGGTAAAGCATTTTCAGCAAAAGTCCGTGAGTGAAAGACAGCTTCTCGGGGGCGAGCCCTCCGCGCAGATGGAATATTTCGGTTTTTTCTCGCATTCCGCGCGGAAGAGCGCGGCGAACGGAGCTTTTCAGATATTCGGCGTTTGCGGCGTCGTTCACGTCCGACAGCCCGACCGTTGCTACGATCGTTTCCGCCGATACCGGCACGCGCCTGAACGCTCTTTTCAGTCCGCGTACCGACCCCGCGTAGACGCCTCCGAAAAACACGACTTTGTCCGCGTCGTTCGTCAGACGGAAATCTTCGGTGCAGTCGATCGCTTCCGTCCCCGCGAGCGCAGCGAATCTTTCGGCGTACGCGCGCGCGTGACCGTATCGGGATCCGTACAAGACCGTTACGTTCATATTCCGTCCGTTACTCCGTGAGTTGCGCGATCCTGTGCGCGAGCGAGGGCAGCGCTTTTTCGAATTTGACCCCATACCAATGAGAGTCGTCGTCCATCGTCAGGCGTATCGTTTCGACGGTGTAATCCGCCGCTATCGCAGCGCTGTCGAAGATGGACGCGCCGCGCATATACGCTCCCGTGAAAGACGACGCGTATACGTCGCCCGTTCCGTGGGACATACGCGGAAGTTTCGGATTGAAATAATACGCCGTTTCTTGTTTTGCGCAGTCGTAGACCGCTACGCCGAGCTTGTCTTCTTCGAAGGAGACGCCCGTCAGAACGACGTTGCGGCAGCCGAGTTTCGCAAGTTTGCGCAGGAGAGATTCTATATAGTCCACTCCGTATTCGGTGCGGAATTCAGTGCCCGTCATAAGACACGCTTCCGTTATGTTGGGCAGTATTATATCCGCCGCCGCGCACAGCCGCGCCATGTGGGAAGGGAAATCCTCCGCAAATCCGGCGTACAGCTTGCCCCCGTCCGCCATTGCGGGATCGACGATAACCGCGCCGTCGTTTGCGAGATGGCGGTCGATGATCGAGAGAATGAGATCCACCTGTCTGGGGCTGCCGAGATATCCGGTGTATATGCAGTCGAATTTGAGAGCTTCCTTGACCCAGTGGTCGGAGATAGGGGCGATATCGTCGGTCAGATCGCGGAACGTCCAGCCCGCCTTGAAAGCCGTATGAGTGGACAGTACGGCGGTGGGGATGACCGCGGTCTCCAGTCCGCACGCCGAAATGATCGGCAGGGCGACCGTAAGCGAGCATTGTCCGTAACAGGACAGGTCCTGTATCGTGAGAACTTTGGGATCTTTCATATCTTTACCTCCCGCCGCGAATGCGGCGCTGTCTTCGTTACGACTATTATAATCGCGCGCGCGGCGTCAGTCAAGGGCGGACGGGGCAAAACGCCCTTTTTGCATAAAACTTCCCCACCTGCGGCGGATATGTTGCTCAGCTTACGCGGGGACGACGACCTCCGTTACAAAACTTTAACAAAACAAATACGGAGCGGTTACGAAAAATGAAAGATTCTCAAATAATGCGGGGCTAAAATGCAGGTATAAAAACAAGGAGGTTTGACGATATGTCAAATATATTGAACGAAAAAGAAAGAGAAGAAGTATCCAGGATAGCGTACGGCTACGAAGATCATCCCGAGAGCGACATGGACAGATTGCGCAAGCTGGACGCAAAGGCTAAAAGACCCGCGCAGATATTCGCGTATACGTTCGGCATACTGGGCGCGCTCGTGCTCGGCGTGGGTATGTGTCTTGCGATGAAAGTCATCGGAGATCTGATGCCTCTCGGTATAGTTATCGGCGTGATAGGCATCGTCATGGTCTGCGTCAATTATCCCGCATACCGCGCGTTGTTCAAAAAAGGCAAAAAGAAGTATGCCGACCGGATCGCGCAGCTCAGCGGCAAGTTGCTCAACGAGTAACGCGTCCCGCGCAAGATAGCTTCAAACTCCGCGCAGGAGGTACGGGAGTGTGCCTTAACGGATTCCCCCGATCGTCCCGTCCCGTCTGCGCACGGCGGCGGTGCGATTTTATTTGACAAAAAATAAATGTATACTGTTGACAACGCCGCGAGCTTGTGATAAAATTTACAAGCGTCACAAAGACGAAGAGATTGATGCGGGTGTAGTTCAATGGTAGAATCCCAGCCTTCCAAGCT
>DVKK01000051.1 GCA_018716085.1 Candidatus Ornithoclostridium excrementipullorum
CATCGTCCGGCACCCGCGCTTATCCGCTTTCTCCCGACAAAGGCGGGGCGGAAAAGGGAAGACTTTCGGAGCATGGCGGCTCGGGCGGGTGAGCCGCGGATATTCGGTCGAAGCGTTTCCCGATAAGTGCGGATACAAGCGCGGATAAGGCGGACCGAAGGGCGCAAAGAGCAGAGTTATCGGAAAAGAGAGCCGCGCGAACGCGGACCTCGGGGCGCAATTTGTCGCGCCAAAGCGTTGAATATGCAAGGAGCATATGGTAAAATATATAAGATCATGGAAGGAACAAAACTGATCGCTGCAAATAAAAAGGCGTATTTCGACTACTTTATCGACGAAACCTACGAGGCGGGCATCGAATTGCTCGGCAGCGAGGTCAAGTCCGTGCGCGCCGGACATATAAATCTCAAAGACGGATACTGCGTCATAAAGGACGGCGAGATATTCATGATCAACGTGCATATTTCACCTTACGAAAAGGGCAGTTATTTCAATGCCGATCCCAGACGAATGCGCAAGCTGTTGCTGCGCAGAACGGAAATAAACAGACTCAGAGGCAAAGTCGAGCAAAAGGGCTATACGCTCGTGCCGACAAAGGCGTATTTCAAGAGAGGCTTGGTCAAGATAGAAGTCGGGCTTGCCCGAGGCAAGGAACTGCACGACAAGCGCAAGGTCCAGGCGGAAAGGGACGCAAAAAGACAGATCGACCGTACGATCAAGGAATACAACGCGCGCCGTTAGGCGTCAATCGAAGAAAAGGAGATTTTTGACATATGAACAAAGATAAAAAAATAGAAACCATATGCGTTCAGGGCGGTTATACGCCCGGCAACGGCGAACCCCGTCAGGTGCCGATCATCCAGAGCACTACGTTCAAGTACGACACCAGCGAACATATGGCGAAGCTGTTCGATCTCGAAGAGTCGGGATACTTCTATACCCGTCTTCAGAATCCGACCAACGATTTCGTAGCCAAGAAGATATGCGAGCTCGAAGGCGGTTCCGCCGCGATGCTCACGTCGTCGGGACAGGCTGCCAATTTCTTCGCGGTGTTCAATATCGCGTCCAACGGGGATCACGTCGTGGCTTCTTCCACGATCTACGGAGGAACGTATAATCTGTTCCACGTAACGATGAGAAAGATGGGCGTGGATTTCACTTTCGTAAAACCCGACTGCTCGGAAGAAGAGCTGGAGGCGGCTTTCAAACCCAATACCAAGGCTTTTTTCGGCGAAACGATAGCCAACCCCGCGGTCGTCGTTTTCGACATAGAGAGGTTCGCGAAGGCGGCTCACAGACACGGCGTACCGCTGATAGTGGACAACACTTTCGCCACGCCGATCAACTGCCGTCCGTTTGAGTGGGGCGCGGACATCGTGACCCATTCCACTACCAAATACATGGACGGACACGGCGTAGGCGTAGGCGGAGCTATCGTCGATTCGGGCAAGTTCGACTGGACTGCCCACGCGGACAAGTTCCCCGGGCTCACGACCCCCGACGAGAGCTATCACGGCGTGACTTATACCGAGAGATTCGGACTCGAAGGGGCGTACATAACCAAAGCCACCGCACAGCTGATGAGAGATCTCGGCGCGATACAGTCGCCGCAGAACGCGTTCTACCTGAATCTCGGTTTGGAGAGCCTTGCTCTGCGTATGCAAAGACACTGCGAAAATGCGCAGAAGATCGCGGAATTTTTGCAGGGGCACAAGGCGGTCGCATGGGTCACTTACTGCGGACTCAAAGGCGACAAGTGCTACGAATTGGGACAGAAATATCTCAAAAACGGTTCGTGCGGCGTGTTGAGTTTCGGCGTCAAAGGAGGGCGCAAGGCGGCTGAGGCATTCATGAAGAAGCTCCGCGTATTCGCGATAGAAACGCACGTTGCCGACGCGCGCAGCTGCTGTTTGCATCCCGCGAGCGCCACGCACCGTCAGATGAACGACGAGGAACTCGAAGCCGCGGGAGTCAGACCCGAACTCATCAGGCTGTCCGTCGGAATAGAAAACGCGGACGATCTCATTGACGACGTCAGACAGGCGCTCGATTCTCTCGGCGACTGACGGCGCGGGAAGGAGGTAGAGTATGCCTATCATCATTCCCAAGGAACTGCCCGCGTACCGCAACCTGACCAAAGAGAATATCTTCGTCATGGATTCGCATCGCGCGTGGACGCAGGATATACGTCCCATAGATATCGCGATCGTCAATCTGATGCCGACAAAAGTGGAGACGGAGACCCAGCTTCTGCGGTTGCTCGGCAACTCTCCGTTGCAGGTAAATGTGACGTTGATCAACACGGGCACGTATAAAAGCAAAAATACGCCGCTCGCGCATATGCAGAGATTTTACAAGCGTTTCGACGAGGTAAAGGACAGGCATTTCGACGGTATGATCGTTACGGGCGCGCCCGTGGAAACGCTTCCGTTCGAAAAGGTGGCGTACTGGCGGGAACTGGAAGACATCATGGCTTTTGCGGACAGCAACGTCACTTCCACGATATATATCTGCTGGGGCGCGCAGGCGGCTCTCAAATACTATTACGGCATCGAGAAACACGCCTTGGACAGGAAACTGTTCGGGATATATCCCGCGCGTTGCTGCGACGACAGCGAACTGCTGCTCAAAGGCGCCGACGACGTCATATATATTCCGATGAGCCGTCACACGGACGTGGACGTAAACGCGGTAATGAACGATAAGCGGCTCAAAGTGCTGGCGTACGGCGACGAGTGCAGGATCGCCATCGCAAAGAGCCTCGACAACAAGAAGTTCTTCTTCTTCGGGCACGGGGAGTACGATCGGGAAACGCTGAAGAACGAATATCTGCGCGATCTCGACAAAGGGTTGGATATACAGCCGCCCGTGAACTACTTTGTGGACGGGGACATAAACCGCGTAAACATGACGTGGCGGGGCACGGCAAACCTGATCTACTATAATTGGCTCAATTATTACGTATATCAGGTCACGCCGTATTCTTTCGAAGAAACGGAACAAACCGATTGAAAAAGCGGCGCTCAGGCGCCGCTTTTTTTCGCATTTCCGACAAGAAAACCATAACGTATTTAGTGCATAATTTCCGCCGAAAAATTTGCAGTGTATCCGAATTTTACTGTTATGCGAGTAATTTACTGCAAATTTTTCGATAATAATATGGCAGAAAACTTGCGCCGGAAACAAAAAATGTATAAAATATATATGTAACGTCATTGAATGCTGTTGACGGACGGGACAGAAAAGAGACGCGAGATATGAGATACTTCGATTACGGATTTTTGAGAGGAAAAGACGTGTCCGCATATGCTGTGCGGATGATCGCCGACGTCTCTCGCACCCAAGGTCAAAATACTTACCGCAAAGATAAATTAGGAAAACTTTTTTCGGCTTTGGAAAACGTCGCTAAGATAGAATCCGTCAAAAGCTCCAATGCCATAGAGGGCATCGCAACGTCGGACGCACGTTTGGCGGAGATAGTGAGAGAAAATGCGGAGCCGACGGGGCATGCGGAGGAAGAACTTGCGGGATACAGGGACGCGCTTTCTCTCGTTCATTCCGAACACGAAACTCTGTCTTTCAGCGAAGATACCATATTGCGATTGCACGCCATACTGTATGCTCACACTTCCGAAAAAGGCGGGCAATATAAAAAAGACGACAATTTCATTAGTCAGAGATCGGACAGAGGAGAACTGCTCGTAAGGTTCAGACCCGTATCGGCTGCCGAAACGCCCGGAACGATGTTACAGTTCACGCTTGCGGCACGCGAAGCTCTGTCGGACGCGTCGATAAACAAATTGATATTGATCCCGTGCATCATACAGGATTTTTTGTGTATCCACCCGTTTAACGACGGTAATGGCAGGATGAGCAGACTTTTGTCGTTGCTTTTGCTGTATAAGAGCGGCTACGACGCAGGCAAATATGTTTCGATGGACAGAGTGATCAGCGAGAACCGCGGTCAGTATTACGAGGCTCTGTACAAATCGTCGCAGGACTGGCATTTTAATCGTAACGATTACGATCCGTTCGTCGAATTTTTCTTGGAAAGTCTTGCGGCATGTTACAGAGAATTGTCCGATCGGCTCGATATTGCCGAGCATACCGGAAGAAGGATCGCAGACAGAATAGCGGAATATCTTCGCGACCGTACCGAGGCAATGTCAAAGACGCAGATCCAAAGCGTTTTTCCCGACAAGAAAATAGGGACCGTGGAATCCGCACTGGCCGAATTGGTCAAATGCGGGATCATAAAAAAAGAAGGTTCGTACAAAGACGCGAAATATATCTATTTCGGAAAACGTTCGTAAAAGTCGGAGATAGTCAAACATTCCCCGCCCGATACGGCAGCCGAGCGGATATTATTGTCGCAAATCGCGAAGGGAAAGATACGAGCCTTGATCGGGATAAACGTCTTCCTACGGAAGGTTTTGCGATCGAAAAACAGAATACGGGATCTCGAAGAGGAGCGGACGTATAGTCTCAATCGCTCAGAAGAGAATCGAACGTTTCGCCGAATATGTCGCAGATCGCGGCGAGCGTTTCGAAGTTGGGCTGAGCAATACCATTTTCCCATGCACTGACCGTGCGCTGGTCCACGCCCAATTTATCCGCAAGCATCGCTTGCGTAAGTCGCGCCGATTTGCGCAGCTTTCGCAGATTTTCGGGAAACTTTACGGGTCTTGCCATACCGAAACTTTACCAATAAATATAGTATGTGTTACTGTTTACCAAAATTTTTAGTATATACGCGTTTCGGCGTCCCGATCGTTCGGCGCGGTCGGGGGAATAAGTAAAAAACGGCAACGCTCCGCAAAAGGTATGTCGTCCGCCGACTGCCGATCGTCGGGAAGAACCGTTTACAGCGCCAAACGGTAACGGAGTTCACGGTGCTTATCGGATCCGAGCGATCGCCGTCCGATATCGTAAATAACAAGGTCGACGACGGACGACGGGACCTATCGGTTGTCTGCGATCGCCTGTTACTGCCGAAAATAACGCTTTGCACCAATAATTTTGGTAAAAATATTGACTCTGCCATATATTAGGGTGTAAAATCATTTTACGGATATCCTCGGGGCGGGTGCGGTATGTGCGCCTGTTCTGCCGCCGAGTAAGTCATAAACTTTCCGAGTACGTTGCGGAGGCGCGGTTTGCGCTTCCGGAGCCTTCCGGGCGGCGCTGCGGCGCCGCCTTGTTCGCGTCGGGAGCCGCGCGCTCTTTTTTGACAAAACATTACGGTCATAACGCTTGTAAAAAATATGCGCGCAATGATATAATAACACCGTGAAAATTTTATCATAACGGGCGCGACGGCGTCCGGAGGAGATTTTTATGGATAAGATGACAATAAGGGACGTGGACGTAAACGGCAAGCGCTGCCTTGTGAGAGTGGACTTCAACGTTCCGATGAAGGACGGCGTTATCACCGACGATACCCGTATCATGGGCGCGCTGCCGACCATCAAGTATCTGATGGAGCACGGGGCAAAGGTCATCCTCTGCTCCCATATGGGCAAGCCGCACAGCATACTCAGCGCCAAGGTGGGATTGACGAAGAAAGAGAAAAAGGCGGTCGAAGCGCTTCCCGAGAACGAGCGCGCAAAGGCGACCGAAGAGTATATCGCCAAGGCTAAGAAGAACGACCCCGTCAAACTTACGCTCAGACCCGTTGCGGACAAGCTCAACGAATTGCTCGGCGGCAAGGTCACGTTCGCGAAAGACGTTATAGGAGAGGACGCCCGCGCGAAAGTCGCGGCATGCAAGCCGGGAGAATGCGTCTTGCTCGAAAATCTGCGTTTCTACGCCGAAGAAGAGGGCAGGGACGAGGAGTTCTGTAGGCAGCTCGCCTCTTACTGCGACATCTACGTCAACGACGCTTTCGGTACGGCTCACCGTTCGCATTCCTCTACGGCGGCGATCGTGGAATACGGATTCGTCAAGACTGCCGTATGCGGATTCCTCATCGAGAAGGAGCTCAACGTCATGGCCAAATCGCTCGAAGCTCCGATCAGACCATTCGTGGCGGTCCTCGGCGGCGCGAAGGTCGCGGACAAACTCAAAGTTATCGACAATCTGCTCGAAAAATGCGACAGCCTCATAATCGGCGGCGGTATGGCGTACACCTTCCTCGCCGCTCAGGGCATGGAAGTCGGCAAGTCGTTGGTAGACAACGAAAAGATGGGATATTGCAAGGATATGCTGGCGAAAGCGGATAAGCTGGGCAAGAAGATATATCTGCCCATCGATACCGTCGTTGCCGACGCTTTCCCCGACCCGATAGACGCGGATATAGCCGTACAGACCGTTGACGTGAAGAGCATACCCGCGGACAAGATGGGACTCGATATCGGCGAGGCTTCCAGAAAGCTGTTCGCAGACGTTATCAAGAGCGCGAAGACGGTCGTATGGAACGGACCTATGGGAGTATTCGAAAATCCCACTCTCGCCAAAGGCACGATAGCGGTAGCCGAGGCGATGGCAGAGGCGAAAGACGCCGTCACTATTATCGGAGGCGGCGACAGCGCGGCGGCGGTCAAGACGCTCGGATTTGCGGATAAGATGACCCACATCTCCACCGGCGGCGGCGCGTCGCTCGAACTGTTCGAAGGCAAAGTCCTTCCCGGCATCGCGTGTCTTAACGACAAGAAGTAAATTTCAGAGAGGTATAAACATGAGAAGACCCATAATAGCAGGCAACTGGAAGATGAACAATACCAAGGCGCAGACCTATGCGCTGCTCGGCGAACTCGTACCGCTCGTAGCGGACGCAGAAGCGGAAGTCGTCGTATGCGTGCCCTATACCAGCATTTGGGCAGCGGGCGAGGCGATCAAAGGCACGAACATCAAGCTCGGCGCGGAGAACGTTCATTGGGCGGATAAAGGCGCGTTTACCGGAGAGATCAGCGCGGATATGCTGCTCGAACAGGGCGTGGAATACGTCATCATCGGACACAGCGAGCGCCGTCAGTATTTCGGCGAAACGGACGAGACCGTCAACAAGAGAGTGAAGACCGCTCTTGCCAAGGGGCTCAAACCCATCGTCTGCGTAGGCGAAACTCTCGAAGAGAGAGAGAACGGCAAGGTCGAAGAGGTCCTCGTCAGACAGACCGAGGGAGCGTTCAAAGATGTCGACGCCGCGGATCTGGACAACATCGTGATCGCGTACGAACCCGTATGGGCGATCGGTACCGGCAAGACCGCTACCGCGCAGGACGCCAACGATACCATAGCGATCGTCCGCGGCACCATGGCGAAGCTGTACGGCGAGAAGAACGCCGAAGAGAGAGTACGTATCCAGTACGGCGGATCCATGAACCCCAAGAACGCGAAAGAGCTTATGGCAATGCCTCAGATAGACGGAGGTCTTATCGGGGGCGCTTCGCTCAAAGCGGTCGATTTCTCCCAGGTAGTCAAATACAACGGCTGAGATATTCGATTCGAAAAACGGACCCGCTCATGCGGGTCTTTTTTTATGCGCGGTATCGGGTTATCTTTCGTCCAGACCGAGAAGTTCATCTGCGGAAACGCCGAGGAACGCGCAGAGTTTGGCAAAAGTCGCCAGCGACGGTTGGATCCTGCCGGATACGTACTGCGAAACGGTAGGGCACGAAACGCCCAGCGCTTCCGCTATCTCGCGCCGCGTTTTTCCGCATGACAAAATTTCCGTGCGTATATTTGCGCTGATCTTTTCTTGAATATCCATAATTTTCCTCCCGGTATGCGCTCGGCTTCGGCAGGGGCAACGTATTTTTCAGAAAATAATTATATTAGGTATCGCCTAAATATTCTTGACAATTAGGTATTACCTAATATATAATACACATACGGTCAATGTGGGAATTTTCGAATGAAAGTTCCCGGCGCGCTCATTTCTTTCGGAGCGCGTTTTCTTTTGTCTTTCGCCTCTTTTGTTTGGGCTCGCTTACGTTTGACTAACGCATGGCGTTGTGCTAAAATATAGCCGACAAAAAAGAGCCGCCGAAACGCGGCGGTACGGCGCAAGCCGAGAGAGGTTTTTATGAAATTTACCGGACTGATAATAATGGACGGATACGGGATCAACACGTTCGGCCCCGCGAACGCGATCACGCCCGAAACGTCGCCCAACGTCATCTCCATGGCGGGTAAATATCCGCACACGCAGCTGCGTGCGAGCGGTCTTGCCGTGGGTCTGCCCGAAGGTCAGATGGGCAACAGCGAAGTCGGACATCTCAATATAGGCGCGGGAAGGATAATCTATCAGGAACTCACGCGCATCACCAAGGCGATAGAAGACGGCGACTTTTTCGAGAATCCCGCGCTCGTATCCGCTATGGACGACGCCAAGAAAAACGGCAGGAAACTTCACGTGATGGGGCTTGTTTCCGACGGCGGCGTGCACAGCCATATAACGCACCTGTTCGCTCTCGTGGAGATGGCGAAAAGGCGCGGACTGGACAACGTCTACGTCCACTGCTTCATGGACGGCAGAGATACTCCGCCCAAGAGCGGCAAGGAGTATATAGAACAGCTGCAGGCGGAGCTTGACAGACAGAAGTTCGGCAGGATCGCGACGATAAGCGGCAGGTTCTACGCCATGGACAGGGACAATATATGGGACAGAGTCCAGAAGGCGTACGAGGCGATCACGGACGGCGAAGGTATATACGAGAGCGATCCCGTCGCGGCGATGGAGCACAGTTACGACAACGGCGTTACGGACGAATTCGTCGTGCCGACCGTGCTTACCGAGAACGGCGCGCCCGTTGCGACCGTGGACAGCGGCGACAGCGTGATATTCTTCAACTTCCGCCCCGACCGCGCAAGACAGCTCACGCGCGCGTTCATATATCCCGACTTCGACGCTTTCCCGAGAAAGAAAGGCTTCGTCGCGCCGCATTACGTATCGTTCACCCAGTATGACGTCACGTTCAACGACGCGCTCGACGTGGCGTTCAGACCCGAGAGCTATACCAATACGCTGGGAGAATATCTCGCGAAAAACGGCATCAAACAGTTCAGGATCGCCGAAACGCAGAAATACGCGCACGTCACGTTCTTCTTTAACGGAGGAGTAGAGGCCCCCAACGAGGGCGAGGACAGGATACTGATACCGTCCCCCAAGATCAAGACCTTCGACATGAAGCCTGAGATGAGCGCTTATGAGGTCACGGACAGAGCCGTGGAGGAGATAAAGAGCGGAAAATACTCCGTGATGATACTCAACTTCGCCAACTGCGATATGGTAGGTCATACCGGCGTGATGGATGCGGCGAAGAAGGCGGTATCCGTCGTAGACGAATGCGTACAAAAGGTGGTGGACGCGATACTCTCCGTTGGGGGACAGGCGTTCATAACCGCAGATCACGGTAACTGCGACTATATGTTCGATCCCGACGGCACCCCGTTCACTGCGCATACGACCAACCCCGTACCGTTCATCGCCGTCGGAGTGGACGGAGCCAAGGCTCTTGCGGACGGAGGCAAACTGTGCGACATAGCTCCCACTATGCTCGACGCGATGGGGCTTGCGATCCCGTCGGAAATGACAGGTCACTCCCTTATCGTAAGATAACGGCGGAAAAAGCAAGATCGGAACGCGCCTTCGGGCGCGTTTTTTTATGCGTTCGGAAACGAAAGCCGCTTTCAAAAAGCGGCGATACGATCCGACGGTCCGCTTTGCTTGTGCCGACAGGCGCGCGCACAGTGGCAAAAAGCCTGCGATCATGCTTGCAGGGCATACTTTCGGATAAAATAAAGGTATTGGACATGGCATAGGGGCGGTGCTATAATCAAAAACGGAGGATGAGAATGAAAATACTGATGATCACGGGCAGCCCTCACAGAAACGGGACGTAGAATAAGCTTGCGAGAGAATTCGCAAAGGGCGCCGAAGAAGCGGGGCACGAAGCGGATATCTACGATGCGGCGAGGGGAAACATACATCCCTGTCTGGGCTGCGACGGCTGCGGTATGGCGGGAAACTGCATACAGAAAGACGACGGCAACGCGCTGCTCGACCGCCTTTTGCGGTCCGACGCGGTGATATTCGTCACGCCGGTCTACTATTTCGGGATGAGCGCTCAGCTCAAGACAGTCATAGACAGGTTTTACGCTCGCAACGGAGCGATAACGGCAAAGTGCATGAAAGCGGCGCTTATCGCGACGGCGTGGAACGACGACGATACGGTGATGAAAGGGATAGAAGTGACCTTCGGCATCATATTCGATTATCTCGACTTCGTCAACGTCGGTTCGGTGCTCGCGAAGGGAAGCGGCACGGTCGGAATGATGCCTTTGAAATACCGCAGACAGGCGTACGAACCGGGAAGAGCGATATAGGAGGTATATATGGACAAAAAAGATTTCGAAAAGGAGAATGTTTTCGGACTCGGCAGAGAGAACACCGCTTTTGCGAAGTTTTTCACCGGCAAGTCTTATCTCAATCCGCTTACCGAGGCGGGAGAGGGAAAGCTGTTTTTCGCCAACGTGACGTTCGAGCCCGGTTGCAGGAACAACTGGCACATACATCACGCGACGGCGGGCGGCGGACAGATACTGCTCTGCACGGCGGGAGAAGGCTGGTATGCCGAATGGGGCAAAGATCCCCGCAGCCTAAAACCGGGCGACGTGGTCGTTATACCCGCCGAGGTCAAGCATTGGCACGGCGCGAAGAAGGACAGCTGGTTTTCGCATATCGCGGTGGAGGCGCCCGGAGAAAATACGTCCAACGAATGGCTCGAAGCCGTTACGGACGAGGAGTATTCCAAGCTGCGGTGAGCGTTTTCCGAACGGATCGCAAGCCTTCGTCCTGATGCCGCCGCGCTCGTCCGAACTGTCTGTTGCCTTGCCGCGGATACGGTGTTATAATGTTGTTGCATGATAATGCCATTACGATAACCCGGAGGCGGATATGGAATACAGAGTGCTGAAATATTTTCTGACTGTGGCGAGAGAGGAAAACATTACGCGGGCGGCGGAAGTGCTGCATTTGTCGCAGCCGGCGCTGTCGCGGCAGCTCATGCAGCTGGAAGACGAGCTGGGAGCGAAACTGTTCGAGAGAGGGAAGAGAAGCATAACTCTGACCGACGCGGGAATGTTGCTGCGGCGGAGAGCGCAGGAGATAGTGGATCTGACCGAAAAGACCGAGAGGGAGTTCCAGAGCGCGGGCACGCTCGGAGGAGTCATTTCGATCGGAAGCGGGGAGGCGGAGACGATGCGTTTCCTCGCGGGGGCGATGGAGAGTTTTTCCCGGCAGTATCCCGAAGTAAAGTTCGACCTGTATTCGAATAACGCCGATTTTATCAAAGAAAGACTCGATCGCGGACTTCTCGATATCGGCGTGCTTCTCGAACCGGGAGATCTGAGCAAGTACGAGTATATAAGACTGAAGGACAGGGAACGCTGGGGAGCGCTCGTGCCACGTAAATGTCCCCTTGCGGAAAAGGAAAGCGTGCGCGCCGAAGACCTTATCGGGCACAGAGTGTTCATGCCCAAAAGGGCGCAGGCGCAGGGGGTGGTCGCGTGGTTCGGCGACCTGTACGAGAAACTCGACGTGTACGTATCCTACAACCTGCTGTACAATGCCGCGATGCTCGTGGACTGCGGGATAGGCGCGGCGCTGACGATAGAAGGCGCCGCAGCGCTCTACAAAAATCCGAATACGGTGTTCAGACCGTTTTCGCCTCAGCTGAGCGTGTCCAGCGTACTCGTGTGGAAAAAGTATCAGCCGATGACCCCCGCCGCCGCGGCGTTCATCGAACATCTGAAAAAGACGGCGGCGCAATATTGACCGACGGCAGGGACGCTTCCGCCGCGGAATAAAGGAGGTAAAACATGAAATACGCGCAACTCGGAGACAGCGGTATAACCGTATCCGAACTGTGCCTGGGCTGTATGAGCTTCGGGGATCCCGCGAGCAATATGCACGCATGGACTTTGAACGCCGACGAGAGCGAAGCGATAATAAAGCACGCGCTCGATCTCGGCATAAACTTTTTCGACACCGCGAACGGATATTCGGCGGGGACGAGCGAAGAATATCTCGGCAGAGCGATAAAGCGCAACGTCGCCAGAGATAAGGTCGTGCTTGCGTCCAAGGTCTATTTCAACGAAGGGCATCTATCCGCAAAGGCGATCGCAAGAGAGATAGAGGGGACGCTCAGGCGTCTCGGGACAGACTATCTCGATCTCTATATAATACACAGATTCGACGCCGAAACGCCGATAGAGGAAACTATGCAGGCGTTGGATAAGCTGGTCAAGGACGGAAAGGTCAGAGCTCTTGGCGCTTCGGCAATGTACGGATATCAGTTTTACAATATGCAGCTCGCGGCGAGGGATAACGGCTGGACGAAGTTCGTATCGATGCAGAACCATTACAATCCGCTTTACAGAGAGGACGAGAGAGAACTCATACCGATATGCAAACAGATGAACGTAGCTCTCACGCCTTACAGCCCGCTGGCGGCGGGAAGAGCCGCGCGTTTGCAATGGACGACGGATTCTCTGCGCAGCCGAACCGACAAGGTCGCTCACTCGAAATACGACGACACGGAAGAGAAAGACAGGGCTATAGTGTCTTCTATCGCGGAGATAGCGGATAAATACGGCGCGAGTATGTCGCAGGTCACGTTCGCGTGGCATTATGCAAAGGGCGTAACGGCTCCGATCATCGGGGCGACGAAAGCGAAGTATCTGGACGACGCGGTCGGCGCGCTTTCGCTCGAACTTACGGACGAAGATGTCGCCGCGATAGATATGCATTACACTCCGCACAGGGTGGTCGGCGCATTGTAACGCGCCGAACGGATGCGGCTGCGAAAAACGGCGTCGGGATCGCATATACGGTCGTGCGATGACGCGTATACGCCCATTCGCGGAGATAGTTTTCGGAGGCGGAAATGTTGACGGAAGAGAGATTGAAAAAAGCGGGGCTGTCAGCCGACGAGATAGGCAGATTTCGTACGTTCGGAGAACGCGGACAGTTGGCAGGACAGGAAAAACTGTTGCGTGAACAGAGAAAAAAGATATTGGATAACATACACGGGCACGAAAAAACGATCGCGGATATCGATATGATGCTGCGCGAGTTGGACAGGGACGCCGAAGAGCGTTTGAAGTGACGGCGCGGCGCAGAGATATCGGCGTCGCCGAGGTTTGAGATGCAATACGCGAGAAAGATAGAGAACGTCCGCTTCGGACAGGAACGGGCGTTGTACGGAAGCAGGGATCTGTACCTGTCGGGGTGCAGATTCGAGGGAGAAGAGGACGGCGAATCCGCCGTAAAGGAATGCGAAAACATTCGCGCGGACGGCTGCTATATGGATCTGCGTTATCCGTTCTGGCACGTGCGCGGTCTGGAGATAAACGGCTGCGAGATGACCGTAAATTGCCGAGCGGCGCTGTGGTACGACGAGAACGTCAGGATAGCCGACAGCGTGCTTAACGGGATAAAGGCGTTCAGGGAATGCAAAAACGTGATCATGGAAAACGTGACCGCCGTATCGCCCGAGTTCGGTTGGAAGTGCGAGAACTTTTCGGTCGGGCATTGTAAGATCGTCTCGCAATACGCGTTTTTCGAGAGCAGCGGCATAGAGGCGGAGGATCTGGACTTCGAAGGCAAATATTCTTTCCAATACGTGCGCAACGCCGCGTTCAGAAACTCGACGTTCAGGACAAAGGACGCTTTCTGGCATTCTAAGAACGTCACCGTCGCCGACAGCGTGATAGAAGGAGAGTATCTCGGCTGGTATTCCGAAGGTCTGACGTTGATACGCTGCCGTATCAAAGGGACGCAGCCGTTGTGTTACTGCAAAAATCTGAAACTCATAGACTGTACGACCGAGGACTGCGAGCTTGCGTTCGAGTACAGCGACGTCGAAGCCGATATAAAAGGCGGAATCCTTTCGGTGAAAAATCCGACTTCGGGGACGATAACGGCGGACGGGATCGGCAATATAGTTATCACCGACGACAGCGTCTATCCGGTGAAAGCCGTGATAAAAACGAGATAGACGGTGTTTTTTCGGTATAGTGCGGGCGCTTTATGCGTCCGTTTTTTGCCGCGCGGAAGTCGCGTCCGCGCCTGCGGACGGGATCGCCGTCGGCGTTTCGGATCCGTTCGAGGCTTTTCGCTCCCGCTCGGGATACACGATCAGCAGCATGATAGCCGCGAAGATCGCCGCCGCGCTTTTTACGGCGCACAGTACGGAGGCTACCCATACGTATTCCGTGGAGAAAGTGGCAACGGCTGCGACCGCAAATGCCGCGTAAGGGATCGCGGCTGCTGCGATCCAGGTTTTCGCCTTGCCGCAGGATCGCGGGAAGCGCTCCGCATAGATCTTCGCAGTACCTGCCGCCGTAAATACCAGGCACAGAGTCGTCATCGCCAGTACCGCCGCCGCGACCGCCGCATAGGCGACGAAACGTTCGGGCGGAGCGAACTGCGGTTCCAGTCCCAAAAAGACAGAAGCGATTGCGGCGACGGCTCCGCACCATGCCGCGTTTCGGAACGATTTTCCGCTGTTTTTCATGCTCAGCGCGGCAAAACAGAAACACACCGCATAGACTACGGGCGGCGTGATTATTATTCCGTCGAATCTGAAATATACCGCAAAAGCGGCGTGACCCAATATCGTGAAAGTGACGAAAACGCGTTTAGTTTCGTGAAATCTCTGATCTTCCATCGGACCCCTCCCGTAAGTTATTATAACACGGGACAAGCCGTCGGTCAACACTCTTTTTGATAAAACGATATTTTGTATGCTCAGTTGCGGCCTTTCAGCACTTTCCGCACTCTCGCTATCAGGAAGACGGGCAGGGAATCGCAGTCCTCGAACGAATACCGCTTGCCGTCAAGACTTATCCCGTCCCCGACGATACGGAACCTCGCCACGATGCGCTTGCCGCCGACGGACGCGATGACTTTGCTGCCGCTCGGAGCTTTGTCCGCATATTCCGCGATGATTGTGTCGCAGCCGTGTCTGACTGCGAACCGTTTTCCCTCTCCCGTAGGGTCGGGATACAACATATAATCGGGCGCGCCGTTTTCCGCGCTGACGTCGTCGAGGGAGTAAAACAGAGGGACCGTGACCGAATCGCCGGAGCCGCTGCCGAACGTTTCGCCCAAAAGTCTGAGCCCGCGCTCGGAATAGAGCTTGAAGTATATCTCCTGTCTGCCGTTGACCGAAACGATAAAAGCTCTCGGCTCTTCCGACATATAGGCGGCGCGCAGTTTTTCAGAGGCGTGCACGGCAAGGAGCGCGTCTTTGTCTGCGATCACGGCGTGATAACCGCCGTCCGCCGGCAGACTGTCGGCGCAAAGCCGAGTGAATTCCGCCTCGGGGATCTCCGCGGCGATGCGGTTTTTTATCAAAGGCGCTACGTCCTCGCCCGAAATCGCTATCGCTATCTTCATGGTCATATTGACTTTAACACAAAACGCGTTCCCCGTCAACGGACGGAAGGTATGAAAAAACTCCGCCCGAGGGCGGAGCGGTGATATTTTTCGTCAATCGTTGTCGTCGTTATCGTCGGGCTCTTCGTCCTCGTCGTCGATATCGTCCACGCTGTCTATGTCGTAATCGAAATCGTCTTCGAGATCGTCCTCGAACGTCTCGTCGTTCTCTTCTTCGTCCTCGTCTTCGCCGTCGTAATCGGCGTCGTCGAAGCCTTCGCTGTCGTCGAACGGTTCGTCGTAGTCCGCCCAGCTTTCTTCTTCCGCCAACTCGTCGAAAGATACGTTTTCGATATCTTCTTCGGATCTGTCGGTGTCGTCAATGTTGTACACGCCGTCTTCGTCGTCCTTATCGGCGTTTTTCTGAGCGCAGTAGGCGCACATCTTTTCGCCGGGTTCGAGGAAATTCTGATGACATACGGGGCAGAGTTCTTCTTCTTCGTCTTCGAGCAGGCTGGCGCCTCCTATCTTGAGTTCCGCTTTGCAGACGTCGCAGAAGTCCTCTTCTTCGGGGATCCAGTTCAGTTCGCAGCGGGGGCATCTCTTATACTTCGCCATAGTCATACCTCTTTCATATACTTTGAGACTCTCCAGTCTTTGCGTGTAGTATTATATGCATTCGTGCGGAATTTGTAAACACTTTTTATATACATTTTCCAAATTGATCCTTTTTTGCGGAAAAGCCGCTTAAAAACGGGGCAAAACATATTTGTTGCCATTTCGGCGCGCAGGTGTTATAATATCGCTATGGGCAGAAATTTCAGGAAAAACCGCCCCGCAAAGGTGCGCGACGACTATATCCCCGCAGGCGACGAGAAAGCTTTGGCGACTCCGCTTGAAGAGCTCGCTCTTTCCGAAAACACCGCCGCCGTACTCGCAAAGGGTGGCATAGTGTGCGCTCGCGATCTTGCCGCGCGCAGAATGCGCGAGATGTATCGGATCCAGAATATAGGAAAGAAACAATGTTTCGAGATAAAGAAAGCGCTCGCCGCGATAGGATTGGATTTTAGACCCGACGATGCCGATGCGGAACAGCGCAGGGATAACGCCGCTCCCCGCCGCGACGGAGAGAAACAGCGCGGAGGACGGCCCGACAGGAACGAACAGCGTAAAGAACCCGTCAGGGAAAGCGCGGCGGACGGCAGAAGGAAAGACTCGGGGAAAAACGACAAAGACCGCGGGAAAAACAAGAAGAAAGAGCGCGATCCGTACGCAGGTATGAGTCTGTACGAGATAGTTTTCGGCAAGCGCGAACCCGCTCCCGCAGTCGAAAAGCCTCAGCGCGAACCTCTCGCGGCGGACAGTATCGTAAAATTTAACCGCAAAGGCAAATGGGGATATAAGGACAGGAAAGGCAACGTGCTCATCCAGCCTGTCTACGACGACGCGTTCGAGTTCTCGGACGGTCTTGCCTGTGTGGAGAGTGACGGTAAACTCGGATATATAGACAAAGAAGGCAATCTCGTCATCGATTTCAGATACGACACCGCCACTTCGTTCAGCGAAGGGCTTGCGTCCGTCACAGAGGGAGAGAAGTCGGGCTATATAGACAAAGAAGGCAATCCGGCGATGGAGGAACGATTCGACGTGGCGACGCCGTTCGAACACGGCAGAGCGATCGTCCGCGAGGACGGCAGATGGGGAGTGCTCGACAGAGAGACCCTTAAAATAACTTGGAGATAAGACGGATACAGAGGCAAAGGACCGGCGTTCGCGCCGGTTTTTTCATGCGTCGGAACGCCGAGCTTCGCCGCAAAAGGCGTGAGGGAGGGTAGGGAGAAACTCAAAAGCGCATAAAAAACGCGCGCCGTATAAAGCGCGCGGTGCAATGAGCGTATCTGGTGTGTTACTCGGCTTTTTTGGCTCTGTCCAGCTGCTTGGAAAGTCTGCTGACTTTTCTGCTGGCGGTCTCAGCCTTGTAGATGCCGTCGTACTTCGCTTCGTCGATCAGGGAGATCGCTTCGCGCAGGAGCTTTTCGGCGTTCTCGAAGTCTTTGGCTTCGACTGCCGCCTGGAATTTCTTTATACCGGTACGGACCTTGCTGCGCTTGGCAACGTTGATCTCGTTCTCCTTTGCCGAAATCACGACTCTCTTTTTCTGGGACTTTATATTAGGCATAGCTTCCCTCCGTTTTCGTATTGCTAAAACAGTTTAGCACAAAAAAAATCATAAAGCAATAAAAATCGGTCATATTTTTACCAAAATTTGCTATTTCGGGACCGATCGGGCGCGTCGGCGCGACCGCCTTACCGCAAAGCGGGTTTTGTCGCACGGCTTTTTCTGCGGTTTGCGAGAGTGCCTCCGCTCGCCGACGTCCGCGATACGGTTTTTTCGCGCCCGTATGGCAATCATAATTATATATGGAAAGGAAGAATATCCGAGGGCAGGACTCGGGGCTCGGCGATCTTCTTTGCGAGGCGGCGGGTTGGAACGACGGATTCGTGACGCGAAAGGAGAGAAAATACGGCTGCGATATCGCTTTCTCCGATATAGACGGAAAGGCGGCAGCGGCTCTCGGCAGACGGGAGGGCAGGTATTGCACTGTGCGCGGCGACGACGTGGCGCGCGCGCTGGCGTATGCTATGAAGCAACTCGCTTCCGCGCGCAAAGTGTTGTTTGCGGGGCTCGGTAACAGCGGTTTGGTCGCCGACGCGCTCGGAGGCGAAACGGTCCGCGCGCTGCGAAAATTGTGCGACGAAAACACCCCGATCGCAACTCTCGAACCTCTTGTGAAGGCTGTGACAAATCTCGATTCCGCGGCGATGGTCAAAGCGGTCGCAAGGGAATACCGTCCCGACTTGGTGATCGTAGCGGACGCTTTGGTAACGCGCGAGTGGGAAAAGATCGGGGCGAGCTATCAGCTGACCACGGCGGGTATATGTCCGGGCAGCGGCGCCGGCGGCAACGGGGACATGATCGACGGCGCGTATCTCGGCACGGCAGTACTTGCCGTCGGCGTTCCGATGATCGCGGTATTGCGGGACGGCGGAGAGCGCAGGGTGATACCTTACGACGCGGAGGCGACCGTGCGCAGGTGTTCCGCTCTCATCGCGTCGGCGGTTTTTGCGGCTTATTCGTGACCGCATACCTGCGGAGTAAAGGACATATAATACAGCGATGAAAACGGCGGTCACGGATTCGGGTATAGGCGGGCTTTTTGTGGTTGAAAAACTGCTGAAACGCACACGGGCAGGAAAAATATTATATCTTGCCGACAATGCGCATTCGCCTTACGGCGACCTGCCCGAGCCCGTGCTCCGCAGGATCGTGAAACGTAATTGCGAAAAGCTCGTCGCAATGGGCGCCGAGGCGATAGTGCTTGCCTGCAATACCGCCACGGCGGTCTGCATAGACGGGTTGCGTGCAGATTTTCCCGATACCGTTTTCGTGGGAACCGAGCCCGCGGTGAAGCCCGCGGCGAGAGAAAGCGATATCCTCACGGTGATGGCTACGCCCCTTACTTTGAAACAGCCGCGCTTTCGCGTTCTGTTGGAAAAGACGGGAGCTAAACTGAATCTGCCCGACTGCGAAGCGTTGGCGTATCTGATAGAAAAACATTATCCCGAGCTGCGCGAGGCGGAAGAGGAAACAGAGCGACTGCTTGCCGCCTATCCGCGCGAAAAGCTCGGCGCGGTCGTGTTGGGATGTACCCACTACGCCTGTCTGAGCAAGTTTATCGAGAGTCGCTTTTCGTGCAAAGTCTTCGACGGAGCGGGCGGCGTATCTGCAACGGTAATGCGGCGCTGCGCGCCTCTCGACGGCGACAGGTCCGTCGTCATCGAAGCGACCGATCCTTCCGATCTTTCCAGATATCTGGAATTGGCGTCTGCGATCTGCAAAGTCCCGGTATATCCCGCCGACGACTGTCCGTATATGAGGCGGTAACGAAAATCGGAAATCATCAAATACGGTTTTGACTGCCGCGTTCCGAATACGCCCGCCGCACAAAACGGCGCGGACGGTTTCCCGCCCGCACCGCCCAAACAGTGAGGATATTTATGGCAAGGTGAATTTATCTTCTGTACATTGCATAATATGATCGGCGCCGCCGTTGCGTTACGGATATTTCAAGCTGAACGCCGGTTATTTTTGCGATTCGATATTGAATGACGCGCTCGACAAGTGGAAAACTTTTGAACGCAAGATATGCAAAGGCAACAAAGCTTTCATATCCATGTACTTTGGCATGGAGCTGTCGTCTAAGTGTAGAGGGGCATCCTCAATGCGGCTCACTGAACTAGAAAGTGATGAGAATGTTATTTGTTTACTGTTATTAAACGGATACTGCTTAGTAGTAATAAAATAATTTGACGAAGTCATGGTTACAGACTTTGCGTATAATTCTATACGGGGATAACGAGCATTTTGGATCATTGCTAATGGTGTCGTAGGTTTGGTCTGCCGTTGCTTTTTATTTTTCCGATTGTTTGATGTACTTTGCCCTATTGCAAAGGATTGTCCTTGTTTTATTAACATTTCCGCATTGAGCTGTTGCATATGATCGTTTATTCTTCTAAAATGCTCATTTTCACCTCAATTTTACTTGACTAGATTCTGTCGCTGCTTTATACTTATTATGCAAGTGAGAGAAACCTGCTGTTTCTAGTGAGGGCTCTCAATACGCCTGTCCCTATTAGTTCAAGGGCGGAGCGACCGTGATCGGTCGCGAGCGGTCTTCACTGACCGCTTTTTTATTTGTCACGGCGAATTAATGTTCTGTGTATGGCTTCAGAGGCGGGATCATTCCTTATCTTCCGGGAATATGTTTTGTCCTGCACAGTCATCGGCTTTCTCGATATACGGTTTTTGTCAAACAGTTGAAAGTCCACTCCGGTACGCTTTGTAAGACCGTATCTGGTCGCATTGTTCTCTACGATCGCGCGTCTGGCTATTACATTTTTCGTCAAAAAATGTTCAACCGTTTGCTCCTTAGCTTTTTTGCATGAGTTTGCAGTGCCGAGTCGATAGGTCGGTCGTTTGCTGTCGCTCGGGGATATAATACGTTTGTCATCTTTCCGATAAAATTATAATTCGGATTAAGTCGTATTCCGCCTTTTTAGCACATACCCAAGCTTAGCTTGATGGAATCAAACGCTCCGAAATTGTTTTGCGATTGTATGAAGTTTTGTGTTGACATGCGCTATACCTCGTGTTACTATTAACTTAGCCACCAGCCCCTGTATGGGGAAGCCTCGGAGGGAATCTCGCGTGGACAGGGAAGAACGTTTGGCTTTCGTACGTAGGCTTCCCGCCGACCGTCCGCAAGGGCGGTCAGTTCTATACTTGATCAAAGTAAAGTCTGCCGTTTTTATGTCAAAATGATATACTGTGCAGCGCTGATTATGCCTTGGTCCATTACGCCACCCTAATGTCAGGATCGACGTAGACGATGTCAAATGTGAAAAATCGTCGTTGTACAATTAAATTCGGAGAGATAAGATGCTTTGAACTCGTGAAATCGGATTTTCATAGAGGTTAACATTGAACTTATTTTTGCCATTCGGCAGGGATGGCAGGAGTATTGGGTGAGAAAACTTTTATCAACTTACAAGAATTAAGACCCATCAGAAGTCAATGAAACAGAAAACTATTGCGCGTGAATAACGAAAAGTTGCCTAAGCTAAAGAACTGAGCAGACAAATCTACCTACTTGAATTTCTGTATACTTGGGTCGTTCAAATTTTCAGCGACATTTTTTCCGTTGGCTTCTGTAAGAATGTGTTACGATGCCACGACGAAAGGGGAAAATGAGGAAAAGTTTTATTTTATTTAAATACATCCCATATTTTAGTTTTTATTGCTTCCACGATTTAAGTGTGATATAATAAAAACACCAACAATTCTATCTACAGGGGAAAATCTTAATGGCAAAGTTTACGGTATCTCTTAAAATTGAAAATATAGGTCCACATTTTGGAACGAATATTATAAACGAAACCAAGGAAGTTGAGTCTAATAAAGCAATATTTTATGCTGCAAACGGGACAGGGAAATCATTTATCAGTAGGAGTTTTAGACTTGCAGAGCTTCCTCCTCATTTGTGCGATGACTTATTAACACTCGGTCAAAGCACTGCCAAGTTTACTTTTGCAATAACCACGAATTTGGATAATAAGGAAGTATCGGTTAATTTAGAACGCGGTAAAATTCCTTCGATTACAAATACAAGCAATCTAATTTTTCATGTATTTAATAGTGATTTTGTGGAAGATAATATTAAACCTAATAATTATACTCCAGATAATAATATTGATGGATATATATTAGGTAAAACGCAAATAGATTTATCTGAAGAAAAAGCAAAAGAAAGCGCTTTAACGGTTGAAATAAAAGACCTTGAAAGAATCATAGATAGTGAAATTAGTGGTGCAAAACAGGAATTACATAATAAGGGAGTAACCAGTAATACAACGGAATTGTCGCTGTTTACTAAGGAAAATTTGAAAAATCCGCCCCAAATGAATAGTGTTGGTACATTTGCAGATATTCTTACTCAGTTAGATAAATTGAGTCGCGTTCCAGAATCACTTGATGATATTCAACAAATAAGACTTGATATAAATACTGACTTTTTTGAAAGCGCAACAACAATATTAACTACATCTTACCATCCTTCAACGTGGGATGAAGAGTTCGTTAAATATTATAAGGAAAATAAAAACTTTATTGAACATGGATTAGTGAAAGTTAACTCAGGAGCATTAACTTGTCCTTTTTGCAAGCGAACCTTCGATGAGGATACTTTGAAGCTAATCAAATTATATAATGAATATAAAAACAACCGAGAATCTCAAACCATTGCCGATCTAGATTCTTATCAGAAAAAATTCCATACACTTTTGGATAATCTAAAATGTTATAATCAACAAGTTGTTAGGGCAAAAAAACAGCTTGAGCAAATTAAAGAGTATTATCCATCTTTACTCGATTATACTCTTTGTGAAATAGAGATCAGTGAGATTACTGAACAGACATTTGATCCAATATCAAATCTGATTGAAAAGAAAATAGATGATTTAACATTGTCATGTGAAGAGATAACAGAATATCTTAAATTACTTAAATTATATTTTGATTCTGCTAAACTCACGGATAACAATAATAGGTCAATCATCGATGCAGCCAATCGCACCAAAAACAACATCAAAGCTGAAAGGTTAACTTTGCGGCGCAAATTGTGTAAGGCTAAGTTTTCGGAGTGTTCATCAGTGTTAAAAGTTTCTTTTGAAAAACAGGAATTGAAGCTGAAAGAGTTACAAGAACTTAGACAAAGTATCCGTGAAAAAGAAGAGCAGTGTAAAATAAGTAAAAAAGAAAAGGTTTACTCAACTTTAACAGCAACACTTGATTTGTTTTTTAACGGTAAATATACTATTGATAAAGATACTTTCCAAATTAGATTTTTAGGTAATACAATAGGACAACAAGCATCACACATTTTAAGTGATGGAGAAAAAAGTATCGTTGCGTATTGTTATTATCTTGCAACAACACATTTACTTGTTGAAAGAGAATCTGACTATGACAAACTATTTTTTATCATTGATGATCCGATTTCCAGTATGGATTTTCATTATGTCTATGTTGTCGCTCAATCAATAAGGGATATCAAGAATACTTTCAATATTACGACGCATGAAAGAATATGGGTTTTTACTCATAATTTGGAGTTTTTTAGCATAGTAACTAGAAATCATATTCTTAATACTGCATATTCATTGAAACCTGGGAAAATTGAAACTATAAATGCAAAATTACTTATGCCATATGAAAGTCATTTAAGTGACATTGTAAAAATATCTCGAAAGGAAATTGCGCCGAATCATACAACAGCCAACTCTATCCGGCATGTGCTAGAAACCATTTGTAAATTTGAATTTCCAGATAAAGGAATAGAAAGCTATATTGCAGAAAATCCTATTCTTTCAAATGATGCTTGCATATTCTCTATTTGTCAAGATCTATCTCATGGAGGAATACGCACACAGCCTCCTTATACTGAAGATGTTTTAATACATGCTTGCGATACGGTTCTGGCATTTATGACCGAAAAGTATAGTGGGCAAATTGACGCAATCAAATAGTAATATAGAAGCCGAGTGGTTAAAAAACTCGGCTTCTTTCATCACCATGTTATTCCTTTGACGGCAATAAAAAAACTACCCGAACCCACTGTTCTGTAATAGTAGTGTCGGATAGTTCCAATGTGGTGACTCCAAGGGGAATCGAACCCCTGTTACCACCGTGAAAGGGTGGTGTCTTAACCGCTTGACCATGGAGCCGTTATTCCGTTAAGCCTACTAAATATAATATAAAACGCGCAATTTGTCAACTGGTTGGACAAAAGTTTTTGCATACCTTATCGATATGAAGCGTAGAAGGAAAGCCGTACCGCGTTGCTGCCGAAGGTAAAAAGGGCGGAGGTTCGGCTCTATGGGCGAGAAAAAACGGGAGGGTAAGGTCGAAACCGCAATTTTTTCGGGCGGATATTTGTTCGTTATGATCATAGACGGGCACGATCGCCGGAGCGATGCGGTCGGGAAATACCGTACGGCGACAAAAATCCGATCTTTATGCGTATACGCCGCCCGTGCGCTTGCGGTGTGCGCGCGCGGGATATATAATGAAAGTATGAAATACGGAGTGATAGATATAGGCTCCAACAGCGTAAGGCTGATGGTGAGCGACGGGACGAAAACGCTTTACAAACGAGTGAATACGACGAGATTGTCCGAAGGGCTCGGCTTGACGGGAAAACTGACGGAAGCGGCTATGAGCAGAACTGCGGACGCCGCCGCGGAGTTCGTGCGGGCGGCTGAGGAGGACGGCTGCGGCGAGATATACGCGTTTGCGACCGAGGCGGTGCGCAGCGCGTCCAACGGCGGGGAGTTCGTCTCTATGGCGGCGGCAAGAGGCGTGACTGTTGACGTCGTCAGAGGCGAAACGGAGGCTAAGCTCGGTTTTTACGGAGCGTACTCCGGGGGCAGGCAGGCCGTGCTGGATATAGGCGGCGCTTCGACGGAGCTCGCCATAGGCGGCGAGGACGGAATGGAATACGGTAAGAGTCTGCATATAGGCAGCGTAAGGATAAAAGACCTGTGCGGAGAAGACACGGACAAGATCCGCGCGTTTGCCGCAAAGACCGTGGAGGGGTACGGCGACGGTCTTCCGCCGTTCGACAAGCTGATCAGTATCGGCGGGACGGGCTCGACGTTGGTTTCCGTGCGCGAAAGAATGAAGGTCTACGACACCTCGCGCGTGCACGGCGCAGTATTGAGAAGAGAAGAGATAGAAAAACTGGCGGAGGATATCCATGCCGTTCCGTTAAATGAGCGCGGCGCGATAGACGGACTGCCCGAAAAGCGCAGAGACGTTATCGTAGGCGCGGCGCTGCTGATGTGCGCGGTGATGGACCGCCTTGGCTCGAAAGAGATCGTCGTAAGCGAGAGCGACAATCAGGAAGGATATCTCCGATACAGGCTCGGGCTGATAAAATAAACGCGTAAAATGCGTTTTCGGGCTATCTTCCGAGGCGAAACGGGATATAATATCAACG
This sequence comes from Candidatus Ornithoclostridium excrementipullorum, assembly GCA_018716085.1. GTDB lineage: Bacteria > Bacillota > Clostridia > Christensenellales > UBA3700 > Ornithoclostridium > Ornithoclostridium excrementipullorum. The sequence continues at coordinate 25,000 of DVKK01000051.1, forward strand.
ACCTGCGGCGCGGGAGATCCGCGCCGCTATCCGTGAAAGCGACGCCGCCGAAAAAGTTGTCCCAAACCGTTGACAAAATTTCGGATTAGACTTATAATGATACAGCATCCGCAAAACGGACGAACGACGCGGGGTGGAGCAGTGGCAGCTCGTCGGGCTCATAACCCGAA
>DVKK01000052.1 GCA_018716085.1 Candidatus Ornithoclostridium excrementipullorum
TTCCTCGGCGATATGGACTTCAAGGTCGCCGGCACTACCGAAGGTATCACCGCGATCCAGATGGATATCAAGATCAAGGGCATCAACGAAGAGATACTCCGCAAGGCGCTCGCTCAGGCGAGAGAGGGCAGGCTCGAGATCCTCGGCAAGATGCTTGCCGTACTTCCCGGACCGAGAGCTCATCTGTCCAAGTACGCGCCCAAGATCGTCACTTTCCAGATCCATCCCGACAAGATCAGAGAGGTCATCGGCAGCGGCGGCAAGACGATCAACAAGATCATCGACGAGACCGGCGTCAAGATCGATATCAACGATTTCGGCGACGTATATATCGCCAGCCCCGACGAGGATATGATAGCGAAAGCGCGTCAGATCATCGAACTGATCGCCAAGGATCCCGAACCGGGTACGGAACTCGAAGGCGAAGTCGTACGCACGACCAGTTTCGGCGCGTTCGTAGAGATCGCTCCCGGCAAGGACGGCATGATCCACATCTCCAAGCTTTCCAAGAAGAGAGTAGAGAAGGTCGAGGACGTAGTCAACATCGGCGACAAGGTCATGGTCAAAGTGGACGGTATCTCCGAAAAGGGTATCGCGCTCAGCCTGATCAAGAAGCTGTAAGCAGACGCAAAATCAGATACGCCGCCGTCCGTAAGGGCGGCGGTTTTTCGTATACCCGCACCTAATCGCCGAAATCGTACGCGGACGGAAAACGCGGTCGCGGCGTGACCGAGGAGTGTAAAAACTCGTCCGTCCACGAAGGGACGGACGGTAAATTCATCTTTGGGAAGGTCTCGATGAAGTCTGTTTAACTTGCAAGAAGCTCCGACACGGTGACGGCCTGCAATCCGGCTTTTTCGATATATGTCAGTATCTCGGGCATTGCCTCTACCGTTTTTTCCGTGGGGTGTGCGAGAATGAGTTCGCCGCTCTTTAGGTCTTTCGTGGCTCTCGTATATATGACCTGCGCGTTCTGATCCCGCCAGTCTATCGTATCCCGGCTCCACATGATGACTCTCATGCCCAGATCTCTGCATACTTCCAGGGTCAGATCGTTCCAACTGCCCGACGGGGGAGCGAAGAGAGTCGGCGCGGTTCCCGTCATGGCTTCCATCAGCGAATTGAGCGAGGTTATCTCCGAGACGTTTCCTTCGCGATCCAACGTCTTGTGGTCTTTGTGGAAATATCCGTGATTGCCGATCTCGTGACCACCGTCGACGATCGCATTTATCACGTCGTTATTGTCGTCGGCCCAACAACCGCCGATGAAGAAAGTGCATTTTGCGCCGCGGTCCTCGAAGATGTCAAGAAGCTGCATCACGTAGTCGGATCCCTGATAGACGTTTATCATGACGGACACCTTGCCGTCGGCGTCGGTGTTGTAAACGGGATCGTCGAAAGCGGAGACCGTGTCGGGATCTTCCGCGCCGACAAAGGCAAACACTCCGAGAGAAACGAGCATCGCCACGATTATCACGTTTGCGGCGGCGGCTACCGCCGCGCCGGATCTGAAGAACTTTTTCATTTTCACCGCTAATATGTTATTCCGCGGGATCGGCGGATATGCGGACGGACCGCGCCTTGTTTCCGACCGCCGTCCGAGGCGGCATACGTCGGGAAGCCGCGGGAATATTGCTTTACAAACTACACACAATATCATATAATCTAATAAGGTGAAAAAATGAAGACCCGAATGATAACTTTCGAAGACGGGCTTAGGCTCGTACACGCGCAGATGGAGGGCGTGCGTTCGGTCGCCATAGGCGTCATGACGGGCGCGGGCAGCGGCAACGAAACTCCCGAAAACAACGGTATATCGCATTTTATCGAGCATATGTACTTCAAAGGTACCAAGACGCGCTCGTCTTACGATATAGTAAAACAGATCGACGCTCTGGGCGCGCAGATCAACGCATATACCGCCAAACAGGCGACCTGCTTTTATACGATATGCGTGGACGACGAGAGCGAAAAGTGTGCGGAGATACTGTCGGACATACTGTTCGATTCGACGTTCGACCCGGAGGAGATGGAGCGTGAAAAGAAAGTCGTACTCGAAGAGATATCCATGTGCGACGACGACTACGCGGACGTTTGCGCCGATACGGCGTCCAAACTTTATTTCGGATCCGATCCTCTCGGGATGCCCATTTTGGGTACGCGCGGCAACGTAAAGCGTTTTACCCGCGACGACCTGCTCGGATATATCGGTAAAAACTACAACGTCGGTTCCACGGTCATATCGATCGCCGGCAATATCCCGTTCGAAAAAGCGGAAGAGATCGTGCGCAAATACTTTGTCGGAAGATGGAGCGGCGGAGAGAGAGACTGGCGCGACAGACCGCGCACGCCCGAGGCTGCCGAGGAATACGTTTTCAAAGACATAGAGCAGTCGCATATCACGGTCACTTTCGGATCCGTGCCGTATTCGAGCAAGAACGATATATCCGTGATGTTGCTCAATACGATACTGGGCGGAGGCATGTCCAGCCGACTGTTCTACGAAGTGAGAGAAAAACTCGGACTCGCTTACAGCGTATATTCCTATTCGGGAACGTATGTGAACAACGGCACTTTGAACGTATATATCGGCACCAATCCCGCTTCGGTAGGGAAAGCCGCGGACGTTGCGGCGGACGTTATCGCGGATATAAAAAAGAACGGTCTTTCCCGCGAAGAGTTCGACCGCGGGCTGCAACAGCTGCGCGGGGCGTACGTGCTGGGACAGGAGAGCAGCGGCGCTTTGATGAGGATACTTGCAAAACACGTGCTGTTTACCGGAGAAACTTTCGATTTCGCAGGAAGGATAGACGAGATAAGCCGACTTGACTACGCCGCCGCGTCGGAGGCGATAGCGAACGAATTGGATCTGTCGCGCGCGTGCGTGGCATATGTGGGAAGAAAGACGGACAAGGATCTGCTCGAAAGATTCACGTCGCGTGCGTAAATAACGGGGACGGTATGGAAAGGGAAAGGATAGAAAACATAATGCATTCGGATACTGACAAGCTGGACAGGATATTCGCCTTGCAGACGGAACTCGACGGCGACATAAGCGAACGCCGCGGACTGGACAAGCCTTCCGACGGGAACAAGTGCGAATGGATACAGCGCAAGACGCTCGCGATGGTGTCCGAACTTGCCGAACTGCTCGACGAAGTGAATTTCAAGTGGTGGAAAAATCCCAAACCGATAGACGACGACAGGATAAAGTCGGAACTAGTGGACATACTGCATTTTTTCGTAAGCATGTGCCTGACCGCCGGCATGGACGCGGGCGAGCTTTACGGCAGATATCTCGATAAGAACAAAGAGAATTTCGACCGACAGTACGGCAGGAGCGCCAAAAAGGGCTACGACGTCGAAGAGAGAAAGCCCGAAGGAAAACCGGCAGACCGAAATTGACGATAAAAAATATCCGTCCGAGTCCGGACGGATATTTTTTGCAGTTACGATCTGGTAAAGGTCGTATTGTTGCAATTCGGGCAGGGCGGCATTTTGTCGTCCGCGCCGAGCTTGAGATTGAACCCGCAGTTGCAGCAGGTATAGCTGCCCATGCCGGGTCTTTCGCCGGTAGTGACCTTGCAAACTCTCGCCATGATCTTACCTCCTTTCAAGTCTGTTTATAGTATGGGCACGGGCGGCGGATATATACGGAACGGCAATATCGACGACCGCGCGGGTAGCTTCGTTTTGCGTTTTTCAAAATAAAACGCCGCCGCGCTTGCCAAGCCGCCGCGCCGTATTGTAATATAGTCGTGAGGAAGTCGAGGAGGCATTTTATGGAAAACAACGCAGATACGCAAAAGAGCAAAATCGCGCAAACCGCTGAAAAATTCGGAAAACTCCGTCGGGTATTGTTCGTCGTATGGAACTTTGCGTACATAATAGCGTATTCGGTGTTCATCGTGATATCGATGAGCCGCAAAAACGCCGAAATAGTATGGCTGCCGTATCTTCTGATAGGATTTACCGCGGCGTATCTTATCGTGTTCGTGGCGATGCTCGCAGGCGGCAGGAATAACAAAGTCGTCAGCGCGTCGGTCAAAAATTACAAAAGTTCGTTCAAACTTCTCAAACTGGCGATCAAACTCATAAACCTGTTGCTTACCGTGTCGATGGTGTTCAACACCGTGATAAACGACGACGGGCTGTTTGCTATAATACTTGCCGCGGTGTCCGTGCCCTATGTGATATTGCAGATAGTCCTGTCCGTCCGCAAGATGGTGAAGCGGAGCAGGGAGGCGAAGACGGCGGAGAAAAGATCGCGGCTGCGCAAGGATCTCGTCGCCGATATCAAGAAGATAGTGAACGAAGAAGACTCTTCGGAGCAGCAACCGGCCGGTGCGGATATCCCCGCAGCGGCTTCGTGTACGGCGATCGCCGCTGCAAAGGATGAAAGTACGTCGGCGCCTGCGACGGTATCGGACGTCACGGAAGAGAACGTTCCCGCAAAGAAGAGCTTTGCGCAAAAAGCGAACGGCAGATTACAAGAGATCAGGGATAAGGCAAAGACCGCTTCCGAAAACGCGAAGAGCGTCGCGCAGACTGGAAGCAAACTCGTGGAAAGAGTAAAGCAATACAATTCGGACAAGAAAGAACTCGAACGCTCGTCCGATAAAAAGAAAAAACGGAATACGGACAAAAAACAGAAATAAAAAGTTCCGCAAAAAAAGCGGCATACGGGCTCCCGTATGCCGCGTATTTTTATAAGTTATCCCTGCAGACCCTTTTCGTCGAATTCGGTCACGAAGTCGATGGTGATGTCGAGGACTTTGGCAAGGCACTCGGGGCTGAGGTTGTCGTAATTGTCGCGCCTCGTATGATAGTAGTCCTTGACCTCGGGGCACATAGCGGCTATGCAGGCCGATCTTCTTCCGGCTTGAGCGAACGCCGCGCTGTCGGTCGCCCCCGCGTAAACCGAACCGTATTTAAGGTCCATACCGTTTTTTGCGGCGGCGCGTTTGATCAGCTCGCAGGCGGGCATATCTACTTTCACCGTGCCGTTGAGGTCGCGGTTGTAGATCACGAGATGTTCGAGCTCGCGCAGAGTTTCGTACGTTACGAAAACGGTTTCGATATTCGGCTCCAATCCGTATTCGGGATTGAGTTTGCAAAACGCTTTCGCACCGCGCAGTCCGGCTTCTTCCGAGCCCGTGATCAGAGCCACGACTTCGGTGTTTTCGAAACGGATACCGTTGTCGTGCATAAGTTTGAGCATCGCTATCGACATATAGCACGCGGAGAGGTTGTCATTGGCCCCGGGCACGACGGTCTTGTTGTCGGAGAACATATAGAAGCAGAGAAGGAACGGGACGAAGACGACCGAAGCGATAGCCATATACAGCGCCGCTCCGTCGGGAGTGCCGACGGCTCCGTTGCCCGCGGCGATCGCGACTATCGCGGTGACGAGTATGTAAACGACCGAGATCACAGGTATGATTATACTGGCGAGGAAGAGTTTGTATCCTCCGACATAGTGCCAATGCCATTCGTATGCTGCGTCGGAGTGTCCGTTCAGGACTATGCGGCGTTTTACCTCCCCGGTCGGTTTGATGGTGCCCATAACGTTGCCCGAAGTGCGCTTTTTGAACAAAAAGTCGATCGTCTGTCTGTAAAACACGAATTCTCCGATCATAGGCAAAAGAGCGAGCACAAGGCAGACTATGCTGACCACGGGGGCAAAGAACAGCGTGATTATGGAAACGAGCACAAGGGTCGCGGTTATCAGCGTCCATCCGAAGAACGCGTGCGGAGCGACCTTGAAACTTTCGCTTTTCACCTCGTCGGAAATGCCTTCGAGCTGGCTTTTCATATAGTCGAGAGCTTTGAGTTCTCCTTCGGAACCGGGATCGCGGTCGCCGAACTCCTCGATCACGTGTTTGATCTCGTCGCAGATAAATCTGACGCCTTCTTCGCGTTGCTGCTGCGAAATATCCATATCTTCCTCCTTTCGAACGGTATATTACTATTATATTGGATATCCGTGCGATTGTCTATCGTATCCGCGAAAAAACACCGCCGCGCCGCGCCGATATTTTACCGATATTTTACACGGGCGGCATTGCGGAAACGCCCTCCCTGTGTCATAATATATACGGTGGAGGAAATATGAAAAGGTTATTTGCGAAAATGCTCACCGTGCTTACTCTCGCGGCAGCGCTTGCTGCTTCGTGTTGCGGCATATGCGTCGCCGAAAGCGTGAGCGGCACCACGATAGGCGAGAGCGGAGACGTGTTGTTCTACATCCTCGTGGGAGCGCTCGTCATCGCGGTGATCGCGATATGCATAATTTTCAGCAGATCCGAAAAATTCGTCATCAAGGAGCGCGAACGCGTGACGGAACTCAACAAAGAGATCCCTCCCGCGAAAGAGATACGCGTAACGGACGCGGAAGACGCTGCGGATCGGGCGGACGCGGACGGCAAAAAAGAGGATTGAGTTGACTATATCCGACAGCGGAGGCACTGCCTCCGTTTTTTTACGTCCGCCGCTTCCCGACGACCGTTCGGGAAAGCTTCCGACGGCTTTTTCGTCTATATCCTTGCGGAAAGACGTCCGATGTTGTATAATCGATACCGAAGGCGGTCCCGCAAAAAATACATCGAGCGATCGCACGGGGAGGATGACATGATCAGCAATTACAAACTCCGCATTTCCTATTCCGTAGACGGGGAGCGCGGCGTAAAACATTCGGAAAGCGGCGACAACGCCGATTTCCGCATAGAAACCGACGGGAAAGCCGAAGACGGCATAGTAATGCGGCTCGTGCCGCGTAGGGGAAAAAGCATAGAGATAAAGAGCTTTCGGCTCGAAATTCCTTACGACTTTGCCGACAAGGGCGGCGTCAGAACTCGCGTGTATGCCAACGGTTACCAGTCGTGGACGGATACGCGCGAATACACGATCGACGAACATACTCCGCTGTTCGACGGGTGGTTCAAGGATCTGATGCGCATAACGGGAGCGCTTGCCATAGGAGGCAACGACAGTTACGGCGACTACCGTTTTACGGAATACAGCAAAAAAGCGGGCAGATTCCATTCGTTTTCCTATATGTACGTCAGGAGGGGAGAAGAAGTCGATCTGTTCGGTTCGATGAACGAAAGGACGGGCTACACGATTTTTTACGTAGACGCGGAAAACAATTTGCTCACTTTCGCGAAAGATCTCGAGGGCAAGACGATAGACGGCGAATACGAGGTGATGAACGTGCGCAGATACCGCGGCGGTTACGACGAGGTATTCGACAGATGGTTCGCGGACATGAACGTTCCCGCTCCGCGCAAAAAGCACGCCAACGGCTATACGACCTGGTACAATTATTACGGCAACATCTCCGAAGATATAGTGTTGCGCGATCTGAAGTCTTTGTCCGAAGCCGGCGTAAAAGCGGATATATTCCAGATAGACGACGGATATCAGACCGCGACGGGCGACTGGCTTTCCGTCAAAAAGGAATTTCCGCGCGGCATGAAGTACGTGGCGGACGCGATCCACGAAAAAGGTATGCTCGCGGGACTGTGGCTTGCGCCCTTCGCCGCGGCAAGATCGTCGAAAATCTTCGCCGAACACAAGGACGAATGGTTCGTAAAGGACCGCAGAGGCAGGCTCGTGAAGGCGGGCTGCAACTGGGGCCCCTTCTATACGTTGGACATCTACAATCCTCAGGCGCGCGCCTATATCGAAAAAGTATTCTCCACGGTGCTGGGAGAATGGGGATTCGATATGGTCAAACTGGATTTCCTGTACGAAGTCGCCATCGTGCCGTACGGAAACAGGACAAGGGGAGAGATCATGTGCGACGCGATGGATCTTTTGCGCGAAGTGTGCGGCGATAAACTGATACTCGGCTGCGGGGTCCCTCTTTATCCGGCGTTCGGAAAGGTGGATTTCTGCAGGATAGGCGCCGACGTGTCTCCGTCGTGGAAAGAGGGATTTTTCGCGCGCCGTCTGCACAGAGAGCGCGTGTCCACCGTAAATACCGTCAACAATTCCATCTTCCGCAGACACCTGGACGGCAGGGCTTTCGTCAACGATCCCGACGTGTTCTTCCTGCGCGACTACAATATAGCCATGGGCGAGCAATGCCGCAAGACAGTCCGTACCGTCAATAAAGTGTTCGGCAATCTGCTGTTCGTTTCGGACGACGTGGGAAGATACGGCGCGAAAGAGAAGCGAGAGCTTTCCGAAACTTTCGCCGACGACGAGATATCGGTGCAAAGAGCGGAATACGTATCCGCGAATGTGTTCGAGGCGGAATATACGGTCAACGGACGCGAAGAGCGTTTCGAGATCGATATGAGATCGGGTGTGCTGACCCAAAAGGATCCTACCTTAAAGAAAAATTAAAAATTTTTTATACGCCGCTTGTCAACCGTGACGGGCGGTGGTATAATATTGACATAAAACCGAATGAGGAGGTTATTATGAAGAAGAAATTTGCCTTGATAGGCAGCATTGTTGTACTTGCGCTCGTATGCGTGCTCGCGTTCGCGGCGTGCACTCCGTCCGTCGACTCCTTGACAAAGAAGTATGAAGGCGAAGGTTATACGGTCGCGTCCGTGTCCAAAGACGAATTCAACGAATACATATCCGATATGCCCGTGGGCGAGGATATTCAGATCGAAGAAGGCGACATCGATTATATCTTCACCGCGAGCAAAGGTCTTACGGGATTGGATTCCGTCATCGTCATCGCTTTTACCGATTCTTCGTTGGTAAAGGATATCCAGGAGAGCTATGACAAAATGATGGAAGAACTGGGAGATGACGGTTCGGATGTAGTCGAATCGATAGTCAAGCTTGTCGTCAAGGGCAATGCGGTAGCCGTCGGTAGGGGAAACGCCATCGACCTGTTCTGATAAAGAGAATGAAAGATACGAACGGACGTGATCGTCCGTTCTTCTTTTTTTTATCGGCGGGGCGATCGGATTTTTCTATTGCGAACGCGCGGGAAATATATTATAATTGACTCGGAGGGTATATGAGAAAGTGTATTTTTTGCGTTCTCGCCGTTACGGTCGTGACGGTCGCGCTGACGATGTTCGGCTGCACCCCGTCTTCCGAGGCAGTCGAAAAGACTTATTCGGACGCCGGATATACGGTGGAGATCGGCGATCTTTCGGAGATATCTCTGCCCGCGAATGCGGCGCTGAGGCAGTTGCTTTCAAATGCGGAAGGCGAAGTCCGATATGCGTTTTACGCGCAGAAGACCGACGTCCTGGGAGTGAGTTCGTTCGCCGCGGGCATATGCTTCGTTTCGGAGGATCTTGCGAAAAAGGCGGAGAGCGACTGGCTCGCGTTTCTGGGTGAAAACGCTTCCGCGACGGTTTCGGTCAAGGGTAATCTTGCGGTAATAGGTACGGCGGACGCCGTACGGCTGATAGACGATTATAAGGACGGATTGCTGGGATGAGAGAAAGGATAAAGAGAATATCGGCGGCGGTCGTCGCTATGCTTGCGGTTTTGCTTTTCGTTGTCGGATGTACTCCGAGCAAAGAGGCTTGCCGCCTCAAATACGAGAACGCGGGATACGTCAACGTTCAGATAAGCGCCCATACGTTGGGGCTTAGCAGCGAAGCCGTGGAATACGTGTTCCGCGCGGAAAGATCCGCCGAAGGCGGGTCCGACGTAGACGGAGGGGAAACGTCTGCTGCCGTCGAACAGGTGACCGTGGTGTGCTTTACAGACGACGCGGCGGCTCTGGAATATTCCGATACGCTGAACACAGACTACGCCGAAGAGATAGAGGCGGGAGCGTATGCCGTGCGTCTTGAAGGCAAGATCGTCGTATTCGGCGCTCCCGCGGCGGTGGAGCTGTTCTGATGAAGAGATTACCGTTATTGGTCTGCGCTGCGGCGGTATTGCTTTGTGCGGCGCTGTTTTCGGCGTGTACGGGCGAAGAAGGCGAGGTCAGAGAAAAATATGCTCGGGAAGGGTTCGTTTCTTACGCCTGTACGGCGGACGACTTCGGAGCTGACGCAGAGCAGACCGATTTCGTTTATTACGGAGTGAAAGGCGCGAATACCGAGTCGCCCGCTTTCGTGTGCGTGATTACATTCGGGTCGCTCGACGCCGCGAGCGCATACGAAGAGGATCATTCGGGCGACGCCGACAAACCCAATATGCGCAGGGCGGGCAGAGCCGTGATATTCGGGGACAAGAGCGCCGTCGATATGTATTGACGCTTATATCGTTTGACAGGGGGATATAATTTTATTATAATATAGGACGCAGCTTCGCGGCGCGCCGCGCCCGAAGCCCGCGTGTTTTATCGAACGATCTGTTTTGGGTGGATTTATGCAAAAACAAGAGAATGATCTTGCAGAAGACGTGCAAAAGACAGCCCAAGAGGAAGAAGTAGTACAAAGCCCTCGCACTCCCGCGCGCAAAGTGTGGGACACGGTAAAGAAACTGAGCAAACGATGGTTCATCGACGCCTTCACGGGCATGGCGCAAGGTCTGTTCGTGACGCTGATAGCGGGCACTATCGTCAAGACCGTCGGTAATCTGATCGGCGACAACGCCTTCGGCAATATGCTCGTATTGCTCGGCAACATAGCGTCGGTGCTAATGGGCGCCGGTATAGGCGCGGGAATAGCCAGTCATATTGGAGCGAAAAAGCTCGTGATCTTTGCATCGATGGTAGCGGGATTCGTAGGAGCGTATTCGCAGCAGTTCATAGGCGCGGATTTCTCGGGCGGCACGCTCGGCGACATAACCGCGATCGTCGCGAAAGGTTCTCCCGGCAATCCGATAGGTGCGTACGTGGTCGCGCTTGCCGCGGCGGAACTCGGCAATCTGGTATCGGGCAAGACGAAACTCGATATCCTGCTCGTACCGCTCACGTGTCTGCTTACGTCCTTCGCTTTCGCCTACGTAGCGTATCCGTTTATCTGGCTTATCGATATGCTGGGCAAGGGAATAGCCGCGGCGACGGCGATAACTCCGTTCTTTATGGGTATAATCGTATCCGTAGTCATGGGCATACTGCTCACGATGCCTACGTCCAGCGCCGCGATATGGGTCTCCGTGTCGAGTACGATCCTCGCGAGCGGCACGGCGGCGGAACAGGAAGCGATGTATATCGCAGGCGGAGCGGCAGTAGTCGGATGCGCGTGTCAGATGGTCGGTTTCGCGGTCATGAGTTTTAAGGAAAACGGAGTGAGCGGACTGATCTCGCAGGGATTGGGGACGAGTATGTTGCAGATACCCAACATAATGCGTAATCCCCGCATATTCATTCCTCCGATCGTGGCGAGCGCGATCTGTGGTCCGATCGCGACCTGCGCGTTCAAACTGCGTTGCGGCGCTTCGGGCGGAGGCATGGGCACCTGCGGTTTCGTCGGCATAATCGACGCGTTCGAAGCGAGCGTGTCGCAGGGACATATGGAATGGTGGCTTTTCGCGATATGCGTGGCGCTGCTGTTCTTTATCGTGCCGGGAGTCGTTTCTTTCCTCGTATGCGAATTGCTGAGGAAAGTCGGATGGATCAAGCCCGGCGACATGAAATTGGATTACGACAACTGACGTCGGCTTTTCGGCGCGGCTGTCGGGGAGTGGGAAATGCGCAGAAGCGATATCGAAAGCAAATACAAGTGGAAGCTCGAGGACATAATCCCGTCCGACGAGGCGTGGGAAAAAGAGTTTGCCGCGCTTAAAGACAAGTGCGGCGAACTGTGCGCATACGACGGCAAACTGACCGACAGGGATCGGGTCCTCGCCTGTCTTAAATTGCAGGACGAAGTCAGCCTGTGCGCCGAGAGGCTGTATGTGTTTTCGGCGATGCGCCGCGACGAGAACGTCGGCGACGCCGATAGCCAGGCCCGCTGCGACAGAGCCGAGTCCGCGCTCGTCAAGATGTCCGAAATGACGGCGTTTATCACGCCTCAGCTTACCGCGCTCGACGAAGATACTCTGCGCGGGTTTGCCGAGGATCCCGATTTTTCCGATTACGATTATCTGATACGCACGCTGATCAGGACCAAAAAGCACACTCTTTCCGAAAAGGAGGAGCGGTTGCTCGCAATGACGGGTTCGTTCTCGTCTACCGCGCAGGACGCTTTCCGTATGCTCGACAACGCGGACATACGTTTCGAGCCTTACGTTAAGAGCGACGGAAGCGAAGTCAAACTCACGCACGGAATATACGGAGCGGAGATGCAGTCGCCCGTAAGGGAAGACCGGAAAAAGGCGTTCGAGACCATGCACGGCGCGTTCAAAGCAAACGTCAATACGCTCGCGGCGCTCTATTCGGGCAACGTTAAAAAGAATATTTTCTACTCCCGTGCGAGAGGTTACCAAGGCTGTCTGGACAGGGCGACTTCAGGAGAAGACGTGCCGCAGTCCGTTTACCGCAAACTCGTCGGATGCGTGGAGGGAGGGCTTCCCGCGCTCTCGGAGTATCTCGAGTACCGCCGCCGTAAACTCGGCGTCGAGGAACTTCATATGTACGATCTGCACGTTCCGCTGGTCGGAGGCGCAGAACTTTCGCTCGAATACGAAGACGCCTGCAAACTCGTCGAAGAAGCGTTGGCGCCGCTCGGAGAAGAATACGGAGAACTGCTCAGAAAGGCTTTTGCCGAAGGCTGGATCGACGTGTGCGAAAACGAGGGCAAGCGCAGCGGAGCGTATTCCTGGGGCGCTTACGGCACTCATCCGTACGTGCTGCTCAACTACCAGAAGACCACGAGCGACGTGTTTACGATAGCGCACGAACTGGGGCACGCGATGCATTCGCATTACAGCAATCTCAATCAGCCTTACGCAAAGGCGGGCTATACCATTTTCGTGGCGGAAGTCGCTTCGACCGTCAACGAAACTCTCATGCTCCGTCATCTGCTCGGCAAATGCACCGACAAAGCGCAGCGCGCGTATCTGCTTTCGTATATGCTCGATATGTTCCGCACGACGGTGTTCCGTCAGACGCAGTTCGCCCAGTTCGAGCTCGAGGCGCACGAGAGAGCCGAAAAGGACGAACCTTTGACCGCACAGACTCTGAGCGATCTCTATTACGATCTCAACCGCAAATATTATTCGGGAGAGAACGTCGTCTGCGACGATCTCATCCGTTACGAGTGGAGCAGGATACCGCATTTCTATACCGCTTTTTACGTTTACAAGTACGCCACGGGTCTGATAAGCGCGGTATGTATAGCCGACCGCATACTCAACGAGGGCGAAAAGGCGGTCGCCGATTACAAAAAATTCCTCTCCGCGGGCGGAAGTATGCCGCCTGTCGAGATACTGAAACTCGCGGGAGTCGATCTGACCGACGACGCGCCGTTCGAGAAAGCGATGAAGATGTTCTCGGACTTTTTGGCAGAATTGAAGAAGTCGGACGAATAAGGAGGGACTATGCCACAGAACAACAGCGGAGCCAAACTTCCCGTCAACAGGACGATGCCTCACAGCCAGGAGGCGGAAGACGCCGTCATCGGAGCGTTTCTGACCGACGGCAGACTTTTTGCGGAACTCGGCGCGAAACTGAAAGATACCGACTTTTATTCGCAGTCGAACAGGCTCATATTCGGCGCGATCAAAAATCTCGCGATGAGGGGACTGCCCGCCGATATAATCACTCTTACCAACGAACTGCGCTCCAGGACGGACAGGGACGGAACGACCGATCTCGACCGTGCCGGCGGGCTGGACAGGCTGGAAGAACTGACCGAGGCTATCCCGTCCGCGGCAAACTGCGCCTATTACATAGACATCGTCAAACGCGACGCGCTCATGCGCAGGATAATAGAAGTGGGCATGACGATCGTGGACAACGCCTATACGCTCGACGACGCGGAAAAGTGCCTTGCGCTGGCGGAGGCGGAGGTTTACGCTCTCGGCAGCGAAACGCAGTCAGCCGATCTCGTCCCTTTGGGAGAGCCCGTACTGAAAGTCGTCGAGAAATTCGTCGAAGTGTACCAGACCAAAAAGCCTGCGAAGGGACTTCTGTCTTACTATAAGAATCTCGACAACATCACCAACGGATTCCTTCCCGGACAGATGCTTGTGCTCGCGGCAAGACCGGGCTGCGGAAAGACCGCGTTTGCGATGAGCATTGCGACCAATATTTCCAAATATGCGCCCGACAAGGTGATCGCCACGTTCAACTTGGAAATGTCGGCGACCGAACTTGCGCAGAGAATGGTGGTTTCCGCGAGCGGGATACCGAGCGACGTGCTGTCCAAGGGCGACGAGAGCCAGGAAGAGCTGACGAGGCTGTTCGAGGCGCAGACCAGCCTGTCCAACAGCAAGATATACATAGACCAGTCTACCGAAAACACCGCGGAAGTCATTATGTCGAAGTGCCGACGTCTGAAAAACCGGGAAAAGCGGCTGGATCTGGTCATTATAGACTATCTGCAGCTGATGGAACCCACCAAGAGCAGAAACGGCAACCGCCAGCAGGAGGTCTCCGACACTTCGCGTATGATCAAGATAATGGCGAAGGAACTCGAAGTGCCCGTACTGCTGCTGTCGCAGATGTCGAGAGATATAGAGAAGAGAGAGATCAAGACCCCGATGCTGTCCGACCTGAGAGAATCGGGAGCCATCGAGCAGGACGCCGACATGGTCATGTTCCTCAACGACGCAAACTCCGACGACGCCGAAGGGGACGAAAAAGCCATAGAACTGATCATAGCCAAGCATCGTAACGGCGCGACCGGAAGCATATTCTACGTGTTTGACAAGCGCCGTATGCGTTTCAGGGCGGCGGCGGGCAAATACCTCGCGAAGAAGAAAGAAAACGAAGGCGAGCCCGAAAAAGTCGGGGAGATCATGGAGCGCGGCGACGTATACGACGATTATGAAGCGGAGTATTCGGACAACGACGTTCCGCCGGAAGACAACGATAAGTACGACGCCGGATACGGAACTCCGAGCGAAGAGCGGAACGATCCCGCGAACGACGGGTTCGACCTTTCCGAATTACAGGATACCGACATTCCCGACTTCCCGACGGGCGGCGGGGAAGAGATGTGACAAGCCGTTAAAATATATCGCGTCTCCGCGGCATATATTGGAGCGGAGGACGTATGGCATATCGAGAAGATATAAAGAGCGTTTTGTCGGCGGCGGTCGGCAGGCGCAGACCCGATTATACGGTTACGGTATTCGGAGATAGGGCGGCGGCGGTCGAGTACAGGGGAAAACTCACGTATTTCGACGGCGGCAGGATACGGATATCCGCGGGCAAGGCGGCGATAGAGATCACGGGAGAGGGGCTTGAAGCCCGCGAGAGCGGGGACGGACAGCTCTTCGTAAAAGGCGCATTGACGAAGGTCGAGGTGATACGTTGAAGACGGCGCGGATCAAGGCAAAGACCGACAAAGGCGCCTATCTCGCGGACAAACTCAAACGTGCGCGCGTGAGAGTATATTCGTTGGTACTGAGAGCCGACGGGTTGGAGATAGAGTGCGACGGAGCGTCGGCGGCGCGGATAGTGCGTATATGCGAAGAAGAAGGCGCCGTCTGCGATACCCGAGAGCCGAAGACCGTAACGCTGCGCAAAAAGATCGCAGCTCGGGCGGGACTTATAGCCGCGGCGCTTATATGGATCGCGGGGGCCGTCCTTTCCCAGGCGTTCGTGACCGGAGTGGAGATCGTGGGAGCGGACGGTTCGTCCGAAAAAGAGATAGCCGCGCTGTTGGAAAGAGAAGGGCTCAACGGTATCGTCCCGAAAGCGTCGGTGGACGGAGCCGCGCTCGCCGCTTTGGTCGAAACGGAAGTGGACGGAGTATCGCTTGCCGAAGCTTACGTGTCCGGCAGCAAGCTGATAGTGAGCGTAAGGCAGACGCAGAGCGAACCGATCCCGCCGCAGGGTTACGCCCGCGTGGTCGCCGACAGATATGCGATAGTCACGAGAGCGGTGGTCTTTTCGGGAACGGCGGCGGTCGCCCCGGGCGACGTAGTCAAACCCGGAGATACGCTTATAGACGGTCATATCGACGTGGGCACGGCAGACGAACCTCAGCTTGTCGAAACGGGCGCGGACGGCGAGATATACGGAATAGTTTACTATTCGGCGAGGCTGATGTTTTCGGATACATATACGGTGTATGTGCCTACCGGGAATACGTTCACGGCGACGCGGATATCGGTCGGAAACAAGGTGATATACGACAGCGGCGCGGATCACGGATTTGCCGCTTATACGTCGAGAGGCGACGCCTTCACGCTGAAAGGCGTGATACCGATAACGGTCGAAAGAACTTATTACGAAGAAACTGCCGCCGAATACAGAGAAACGGACAGGGAATACATAGATAAGGCGATCGCGGAAGCGAGGACGCAGCTCTTGTCCGAGATAGGCGAAGGGACCGTCGTTTCCGACGGCGTGAACGAAAAGACGTCGGACGGGGCGCTTATAGTCGATATATACTATCGGGTAGAGCAGCGGATAGGCTGCGGGGAGGAACCGGTATAGAAAAGATCGTGAATGTGGGAAGCGTGGACGGCGCGAAAGCGCTCTTCGGCAATCTGGACGCGAATCTTCCGTATCTGCGCAAACTTCTCAACGTGAGGATAATCACCGCGGGAGGAACGCTCAAAGTCGCGGGGGACGACGCTTCCGATGTCGAAAACGCCGCCAAAGTGCTGGAATTGCTGCTCGAAAAGAGCGCGACCCACGAAATAAACAAAAGCTTCATCGATATGGCGGTGGAAAGCGTCGGAAAAGGTATGGAGTCGAAGCTCGACGAACTGACGCGGATACTTGCCTATACTCACAAGGGCAGACCGGTAAGGGCAAAGACGTTCGGACAAGCCTATTATGCCCGCTGTATCGAGCGCAATAAAGTCGTATTCGGCATAGGACCCGCGGGTACGGGCAAGACTTATCTCGCCGTCGCGCTGGCGGCTACGGCGTTCAAAAACAGAGAAGTAGAAAAGATAATACTCACCAGACCCGCCGTCGAAGCAGGCGAGAAACTCGGTTTCCTGCCCGGAGATCTCGGAGCGAAAGTGGATCCGTATCTGCGCCCGCTTTACGACGCGTTGCAGGAGATGTTCGGAGCGGAGACCTATTCCAGACTGATGGAAAGAGGCGCGATAGAAGTCGCTCCGCTTGCGTATATGAGAGGACGTACGCTGTCGGAGGCGTTCATTATACTCGACGAAGCGCAGAACGCCACGCGCGAACAGATGAAAATGTTCTTGACCCGAATGGGCGAAGGCAGTAAAATAGTGGTGACGGGAGACGCGACCCAGATCGATTTGCCGCAGGACAAGCGTTCCGGCTTGCTCCACGCGGCGGGGATCCTCGAAGGGATCGAAGGGATCGAGGCGGTCACGCTGACCGCGTCCGACGTGGTACGTCATCCTCTCGTACAGGCAATAGTCGCCGCATACGAGAAGGACGCGGAAGAAAAGGAGTCTTATGGACAAAAAGATAAAAAATGAGATCGTATCCACGGTATTGACGTTTGCCGCACTGCTTGCGACGGCGGTCGTCGTCGCCGTCGGCGGTACGATGCTTGCTCTGCACACCGCGGATATCGTCCCGTATATCGGCAGTATAGCGGCGACTGCGGTGGCGCTTTTCGTGATATATGTCGTATTTTACATATATATCCGTTACATAGTCGGCTCGGGAGAGATCGATTCGCTGCCTTTCCCGAAATTGCTCGCGATAGTATATTTCACGGTTTCGGCAGGCGTGCTCCTGTCGTGTCTGTCTACCGGTTTCCTCAATTCGTTCGCAATGCCGATCGCGTGCGTGGCTCTCACGATAGGTATTCTTATAAAGATACGTATCGGGCTTATGTCCACGATCATCACCGCGCTCGGTTCGCTGACGGTCATCTGCTCGGCTATCTATGTGTCCGGAGGCGAAGCGGTGCTTCCCGAAGTCATTTTCGGCTGTCTTTCGTCCACTGTATCGGGATTTGCGATGATCTTCCTCATAAGGCGCAGATATTCGCGTTTCAAGTTGACGTGGGGAGCTTTGATTGTGGCTTTGATCATGGCTCCGTTCAGCGCGCTGCTTTCGCTGATATATACGACCGACGCGTCCGAAATAGTGCAGAATGCCGTCTACTCGGCGATAGGCGATCTCATATCGATAGCCATTATGACGGCGAGTCTGCCGATGTACGAGAGGATATGCAACGTCTGGACGGACTTCCGTCTGGAAGAACTGATATCTCTCAACCAACCTTTGCTAAAAAGAATGAGCGAGGAGGCGCCCGGGACTTTGAGTCACAGCATGGCTCTCGCAAATCTGGCGGAGAGCTGCGCGATAGCGATAGGACTCAATCCGTTCATGGCGAGGGCATGCGCATATTATCACGACGTGGGAAAACTGAAAAATCCGCAGTTTTTCGTCGAAAACCAGACCGACGGCTACAATCCCCACGACGACCTTATACCCGAGGTCAGCGCAAATATGATCACGCGCCACACGAAAGCGGGGGCGGAGATGCTCAAAGAGATGCATATGCCCGAAGAGATCGTAAAGGCAGCTTTGGAGCATCACGGTACGTCGGCGGTCGGATTTTTCTACATGAAAGCCAAGTATATATCGGGCGACCGCGCAAAAGGCGTCGACGAAAAGGAATACCGTTACGAAGGACCGATACCTTCGACAAGGTACAGCGCTGTGATAATGTTGTGCGATATATGCGAGGCGATGTTCCGTGCCAAACCGCCCGAAGACTTCGAGGCGATGCAGGAAGCGGTCGATAAGGTCGTCGCGGCGAAGATAGCGGACGGGCAGTTCGACAACTGCAAACTCACGATGCGGGAACTCAATACGATAAAACAGACGATATGCAGTATCGTGCCGTTCACCATGCACAAGCGTATCGATTACGCCAAGGCAAAGGAGAGAAGATGAGCGCGCCGCGCATTTACGACGAAAACGGATTTTTATCGGAAGGATATGCCGAAACGTTCGGCAGGTTGTATTCCGCGCTGCTCGAAACTCTCGGTCAGGACGACGTGTTCGAGGTCGAAGTGACCGTTACCGACGAAGAGACCATCCGCTCGCTCAATTCGGAGCAGAGAGGCGTGGATTCCGTTACGGACGTGCTGAGCTTTCCCGTCATGGAAAACGTACTGCCTTTCGATCCCGCCGAGCACGCCGACGATATCGACCCCGAAACGGGCAGATACGTACTGGGAGATATCGTGATATGTTATCCCAGAGCCTGCGAACAGGCGGAGGAGTACGGGCATTCCGTATTGCGCGAGATGTGCTATCTGTTCATACACGGTATGTGCCATCTGTTCGGATTCGATCATACCGACGAAGCCGAAAAGGCTGAGATGAGGGCTGCGGAAGAGCGCGCGCTCTCGCTGTGCGGGATAACCAGGGACGTATGAGAGCGGACAAGGACGTCTTGAAGAGGCTGGCGGTCTCCGCGGCGGAAAACGCCTACGCTCCGTACAGCGGTTTCCGCGTCGGCGCGGCGGTCTGCGCTTCGGGCAGATATTATTGCGGCTGCAACGTCGAAAACGCGTCTTACGGGCTTACCGTTTGCGCCGAGAGGAACGCGATAGCCGCCGCAGTAGCGGACGGCAGCAGAAAGCCGGAAGCCGTATGCGTTTATTCGCCGTCGGGCGAGCCGATGCCATGCGGGGCATGTCTGCAGGTCATGGCGGAATTCGGATCCGATTGCACGGTCATAGTGTGCGGACCCGACGGAGATAAGGAATATTCTTTGAAAGAACTGATGCCGAAGGCTTTTGCGCTTTCGGACAAGGAGAATTACAGATGAGATCGGGATTCGTTGCCGTTACCGGCAAGCCGAACGTCGGCAAATCCACGTTGACGAACGCGCTCGTCGGAGAGAAGGTGAGCATCACTTCGTCCAAACCCCAGACTACGCGCAATCGCATAATAGGTATAGTCAACGGCGACGGATATCAGGCGGTGCTTGTCGATACTCCGGGGATACACAGACCTCGCAACAAGCTGTCCGAGTTTATGATGAAGAGCGTCGACGCCGCCACCGAAGGCGTGGACGTCATGATATATATGATATCTGCGGACAAGCGTCCCGACGATCGCGACGACGCGGTCATCGCGCGGTACGCCGCAGCAAAGACGCCGTTTCTTCTTGTCGTCAACAAGTGTGACAGAGTTGAGGAAAAGGACATTTTTTCTCTCATCGAGCGCTATAAGGATATCGACGGTATAGACGCGATAATCCCTATATCCGCGCTCAAAGGCAAGGGCGTGGACGAGATATCTTCGATGCTTGTCAGGCTGTTGCCGGAAGGCGAGCGCTACTATTCGGAGGACCTCTATACCGACAGGAGCGAACGTTTCATGGTTTCCGAGATAGTGAGAGAAAAGGCTTTGCGTTTTCTCGGCGACGAGGTCCCTTACGGAATAGGCGTAGCGGTCAACAAGTTTGAGGAAAGAAATGACGGGCTCGTCGAGATTGACTGCGACGTGATCTGCGAAAAACAGGCGCATAAGGCGATCGTTATCGGCAAAGGCGGCGAGAAGATAAAGAAGATATCCACCGAAGCGCGCCGCGATATCGAATCTCTGTTGGGTACGCGGGTGTTTCTCAATCTGTACGTTCGGGTAAAGCAGGATTGGAGAGACAGCGGCACGGTATTGGGCGATCTCGGTTACGGCAAAAAAAATATCTGAATCCCGAATATTATCCGCTTTTGTTGCCCACAACAATGACAGGGTAACTTATGCGGAAACTTGAAGACACATTGCAAGACTTGTTCCGCTCCACCGGAAAGATAAGCTACTATATGTTGTGGAAAGCTTTGAAGGAGGAGCGCTGAACCGTGAGGTTTTATGGACGTATTAAGCTTGGATTGTCTTTGCCTGAAGTCCATCGACTACAAGGACAATGACCGACTCGTTACCTTATACGCATCGGAGAAGGGCAAGCTTACAGCTACCGTAAAGGGATGTAAAAGTCCCAAAGCGAAATTGAAGTTTGCCGCTTCTCCTCTTTGTTTCGGCAGATATCAGCTTGCGTCGTCGCGTGGCAGGCTCGTTGTGACGGGTTGCGACTGTTACGACGGATTTTTCGGGGTTACGGACGATATCACGGTATTCTATTGTGCCGGTACGGTGTTGGAGATCATGGACAAAACGGTCGTGGAAGGGGAGTTTAATCCTGCGCTTTTTACATTGGCTCTGACCACCTTGAACACTCTCTGTTACAGAAGGGAGAACGCGCCCACCGCCGTACTCAAAGATTTTATAGCCGGAGCGCTCCGCGCTCTCGGTTACGGGGAAAGCGATATGTCACTTCCCAAATACAGACAGTATTTCGAAACGAAATTGGGCGTAAAGATCAACGCTTTGCGCGAACTCGTCAGGCTGTGAGCGGCGTTTTTTCGGACGCCCGATGGCGAAGATCGCGATCGCGCAAGAATAAGTATCCGTTTTCGACAGAGTTTTGACGAAGGCGCTTCGAACGGCAGGCGGCCGCATGATCGTCGCAATTTTAACGATTTTTTTATATTATATATTTTACTTGCAAAAAACCCGTACATTTTGTACAATAATTTTGTAGTCAACAATCAGGAGGTTTATTATGACAAAATACGTCTATCTGTTTAAAGAAGCGGACGGCGACGACAAGGCGAAATTCGGCGGTAAAGGCGCGAATCTCGCGAAGATGACTTCGTGGGGAATGCCCGTGCCGGAAGGCTTTACGATCACTACGGAAGCCTGTACGAAATATTACGAGGACGGCGAAAAGATATCGGGAGATATCATAGAGCAGATCTTCGAAGCGCTCGCCAAGGTCGAAAAAGACGCGGGAAAGAAATTCGGTGACGAGGAGAATCCGTTCCTCGTATCCGTCCGTTCCGGCGCCCGCGCGTCCATGCCCGGTATGATGGACACGATCCTCAATCTGGGGCTCAACGACGTATCGGTAAAGGGTCTTGCCAAGAAGACGGGAAATCCGAGGTTCGCCTACGACTGTTACCGCAGATTCATACAGATGTTCTCAGACGTAGTCATGGGATCTTCCAAGTCCTCCTTCGAGAAGATAATAGACGAGCTCAAAGAGGAAAAAGGCGTCAAGATGGACACCGAGCTCACCGCCGAAGACTTGCAGGAACTCATCGCGAAATTCAAGAAATTCTACAAGGAAGACCAAGGCGAGGACTTTCCGCAGGATCCCAAGGTCCAGCTCATCGAAGCCGTCAAGGCGGTATTCCGCAGCTGGAACAATCCCCGCGCGATAGTCTACCGCCGTATGAACGATATCCCCGGCAGCTGGGGCACGGCGGTCAACGTGCAGTCGATGGTGTTCGGCAACATGGGCGACACCTCCGGTACCGGCGTTGCGTTCACGCGCGATCCCGCCACCGGCGAGAAGAGGCTGTTCGGCGAGTATCTGATGAACGCGCAGGGCGAGGACGTCGTCGCGGGTATCCGTACTCCCATGACGATAGACCACCTCAAAGAGACCAATCCCGCCGTTTACGAGCAGTTCGTCGAGATAGCCAACAGGCTCGAACAGGCGAACAGGGACATGCAGGATATGGAGTTCACGATCGAACAGGGCAGACTGTATATGCTCCAGACCCGCAACGGCAAGCGCACCGCGCGCGCCGCTATCAAGATCGCCTGCGATCTCGTTTCCGAGGGAATGATAACCAAACAGGAGGCTCTGCTCAAGATCGAGCCCAAACAGCTTGACGCGCTTCTGCATCCCACGTTCAATCCCGATCTGCTCAAAAAGACCAAGGAGATATCCAAAGGTCTGCCCGCTTCTCCCGGCGCAGCCTGCGGCAAGGTCGCTTTCTCCGCGGAAGAAGCGGTCGAGAGGCATAAGAACGGAGAAAAGGTCGTCCTCGTACGTCTAGAAACTTCGCCCGAAGACATCGAAGGTATGTATGCGGCGGAAGGTATCCTGACCGCTCGCGGAGGAATGACTTCGCACGCCGCCGTCGTCGCCAGAGGCATGGGCGCGTGCTGCGTGGCGGGCTGCCCCGACATCAGGATCGACGAAGACAAAAAGATACTCTGGATCAAAGACAAAAAGTTCACCAAAGACGACTATATCTCGCTCGACGGTTCCACGGGACTTATTTACGGAGAGAAACTCCCGACCGAGATGGCGAGCGTGTCCGGTGATTTTGCCAAGATAATGGAATGGGCGGACAAGAACAGAGCTTTGCAGGTAAGGACCAACGCCGACACTCCGCACGACGCGGAAGTAGCGGTCAAATTCGGCGCGGAGGGTATCGGCCTGTGCCGTACCGAGCATATGTTCTTCGCAGAGGACAGGATCCTCGCCGTGAGAGAGATGATCTGCTCCAAGACGGTCGAGGAAAGACGCAAGGCGCTCGAAAAGATCCTTCCGATGCAGAGAGGCGACTTCGAAGGGCTTTACACCGCGTTGCAGGGCAGACCGGTTACGATACGCTTCCTGGATCCGCCGCTCCATGAATTCGTTCCGCACAAGGACGATGAGATCGCCGAGCTTGCCAAGACTATGGGCCTGCCGTTCGAAGACGTCAAGGCGACCGTGGAGAGCCTGCACGAGTTCAACCCGATGATGGGACACCGCGGCTGCCGTTTGAGCATCACCTATCCCGAGATAGCCGAGATGCAGACCAGAGCGGTGATCGAGGCTGCCATCAACGTCGGGAAGAAAGGCGTCAAAGTCGTGCCCGAGATCATGATACCGCTCGTAGGCGACGTCAAAGAGCTCAAATACGTCAAAGACGTCGTCGTCAAGACCGCAGAAAAAGTGCTCAAAGAAAACAACGTATCCATGGAATACCATATCGGCACCATGATAGAGATACCGAGAGCGGCTCTGACTGCGGACGAGATCGCCAAAGAGGCGGAGTTCTTCTCGTTCGGTACCAACGACCTTACGCAGATGACCTACGGCTTCTCGCGCGACGACGCGGGCAAGTTCCTGAACGAATATTACGAAAAGAAGATATTCGAGTCCGATCCGTTCGCGAAACTCGATCAGGTCGGCGTGGGCAAGCTCATGAAGATCGCCATCGAGGGCGGCAAAGAGACCCGTCCCGACATCAAGCTCGGTATCTGCGGAGAGCACGGCGGAGATCCGTCCACGATCGAGTTCTGCCACAATATAGGACTGACTTACGTATCCTGCTCGCCGTTCCGCGTACCCATCGCAAGACTTGCCGCGGCGCAGGCGAATATCCTCAATCCGCGCGTCAAGCCCGAGGATATGAGCACCAGATATATAGAAGAGCAGTAACGGATATTTTCGGAGAGAAAACCGATTTCGCGGGCGCCGTATTCGGCGCCCGTTTTTTTGATTTTTTGCAGTCGACAAAAATATAAACAAATGTTTGTATTTTGCTTCGGCACGTGATATAATATAGGTATGAGAACGATATTGCATTGCGACGCGAACAATTTTTACGCATCGGTAGAGTGCATGGTCAATCCCGCCTTGCGGGACAAATACGTCGCGGTATCGGGCGATCCAGAAAAGAGGCACGGGATAATACTGGCAAAGAATACTAAGGCGAAAGCCTGCGGAGTCAAGACGGGCGAGACGATCTGGGAGGCGAGAAAAAAATGCCCCGGGCTGATATGCGTGCCCCCGCATTTCGATCTTTACGTCAAGATAAGCCGAAAGATATTTTCCGTCTATACCGGTTACACCGACAGAGTCGAGCCTTTCGGGATCGACGAGTGCTGGCTGGACGTGACGGAGAGCAGAAAGCTGTACGGCGACGGAGAGAAGATAGCCGAAGAACTGCGGGAGCGCGTGAAACGCGAGATAGGTATCACAATATCGGTGGGAGTGTCTTTTACCAAGGTTTTTGCAAAGCTGGGATCCGATATGAAAAAGCCCGATGCGGTCACTGTGATAGGGCCGTCCGACGTAAAGCGCAAGGTGTGGGGACTTCCGTGTTCGGATATGTTGATGATAGGCCGCAGAACGGCGGCAAAGCTGGACGGGATAGGCATATCCACGATAGGAGATATAGCGAGAGCGGACAAAGAAGTTCTGAGAAAGCTGCTCGGTGTAAACGGAGAAAAGATCTACGACGAAGCGAACGGCAACGGGGACGACAACGTCAGACTGTCTTACGAGAGCGCGCCTCCGAAAAGTTTCGGCAACAGCACTACGCTGCCTCGGGACATATCGACGAGAGAGGAGGTGGAGAGCGTCGTGATGGCTCTTTCCGAAAAGGTCGCGACGCGTATGAGAAGAGAGGGGTACTCGGGAAGCGGCATTTCGGTCGGGATAAAATACAACGATCTCAAAGGCGAGAGCAGGCAGAAGGCGATACCGTCTGCGGACAGCGCGACCGCGATAGCGCGGGAGGCTATGGCGGTACTGGACGGTATGTACGTTTACGGCTTCGACAAGCCGCTCCGCGCCGTTTCCGTCACGGTGTACGATCTGAACGGCGAAGGCGACGCGGTGCAGTTGGGAATGTTCGACGAAAGTGCCGAAAAAGAACACAGGCTCGGAAAAACTCTCGATATCATACGTTCGAGATACGGCTACGGCTCGATAAGATCGGCAAGCGTTATCGGCAATTCGTATTTGTGCGATTCGCTTGTGGATTCGGAATTTATCCCGTTCGACAAAGGTCATACGTCCTGACGGATACCGGGCTCGATGCGGAGAAACGGAAAAGCCGCCGCAAGCGCTGTCCGCGCCCGAGCGGGCAAACCGGTCGAGTCGTACGTATGCGTACGCGCGGAACGCGCGGAATTTTATTTATATATAAAACATTGTAAAATCGCGGCGCTTGTGCTATAATCAATGTTGTGATTGGGAAAGCCGGTATAATAAGGAGTAATTGATGCGTACATCTGACAGAAGATCCCGAAACGGGCGCGACCGCGGCGAAAAGCCGGAGAAAAAATCCACTTTCGCTTACGGTCTCGCTTTGACGAGCGCCTGTATAGTTTTCGCGCTGATAACGCTCGGAGCGTTCGGCGCGGCGGGCGGAGTGGTCACCGACTTTCTGCTCGGAGTTTTCGGCTACGTGTTTTACGCCTATATCGTCATAGGCATTTGTTACGGAGTAATACTCATGCTGGGCAAGAAGCCCACGGTATCCAGGGGTATCCGCCTTCTGTATGCGCTTGCGCTCGCCGCCGTGATCGTTATGATCCATATGTTTTCGTCGCGCGCTTACGCTGCGGGCAGTTACGGCGAATATCTCGGCTCGTGTTATTCCGGCGCAGACACCGCTGCGGGCTGGATAGGAGGGCTTTTGCTCTATTTCCCGACCAAGATATACGTGGCGTCCGAGATCATCTGCGGACTTCTGCTGATAGGGCTTATCGCGCTGCTGATAGTATCTCAGCTCGACCGCGAGATAGTTTTCCGCGCTCGCAGACCGCGCAGCGCGAAAGCGTCGTCCGAAGAGATATCATCCGGGACTTTCGTCGAAGAAGAGCAGCCCGACGAGGAGCGCGAGATGTACAACGCTACCGTCGACGGACACAGACTGTCCAATAAGATCGGCAGGACTTTCGTTAACAGACCTACCGACTATACTCCGCTCGAGCGTATGGAAGAGCTGCCCGACGACGAAATGCCCGAACGCCCCGAAGAAGGAGCGGAGATAAGCGACGAAGTAGTGGACGAGGCGTTGCAGGTCTATCAGAAAAAGAGACGTCAGGCTTTGGACGCGCTGTATACTTCGCGTACGGTAAAAAAGTCGGACGACGACGATATGACTCCCGAGGAAAGAGCGAGGAGTTCGTGGGACAAGCTGTACGGTAAAAAGGACGAAAAACCCGATAACGTAAGCGGTACGGCTACCGATCCTGCCGTTGCGAACGAGGAGATATACAGGCATTACAGCAACAACGAGCGTCGTCGTATCATGGAGGAAAACAGCCGCCGACTGCGCGAACAGAACGAACGCGGTTTTTCGTCGGATACGTCCGAAGACGATCTTCTGCGCGATCTAGACGATATTTTTTCGAGAGTTGGGTCCGAAAGCGGCGCTCCCGGGTCCGACGTTGCATCGGACGATATCTCCGAAGCGCAGACAGATACGAACGCCGCGGATCCGGCCGACGGAAATTCTGTCGGAAAGGACGAGGCAGAGGACTTGACTTCGCGCAATCCCGAGCCTTTGGAGAGTTTCGAGGATTTTCTCAATAAGAGGAGCGAGGAAAAGAGAACCGAGGGATCCGATCCCGTACGCGAGGTAAAGCCCGTCGAGCGTAAGCCGGTCGAAACCAAGCCCGTATTGCCGCCCGTAACGCCCAAGCCTACGCCCGCGCCCGCGGTCAAGCCGACCGTTCCGACGCCGGCAGTTCCCGTTCCCGAAAAACAGCCCGAGGTCAAGCCTGCAAAACCCGTCAAGAGAAGACCTTATATCGCGCCGAGCGTGGCTTGTCTGAAAGATTATAACGAAAACATCGACGGAGGACTCGACTTCCGCGAAAAGATAGAGAGCGTGGAAACCTGCCTTGCGAATTTCAATATCGACGCAAAGGTGGTAAACGTAGTCAAGGGACCTACTTTCAGCAGACTCGAGCTCGAAGTACCTCCCGGGATCAGCGTAAACAAGATACCCGCTCACTATAACGACCTCGCGATGAGTCTTGCGGTCGAAAGTCTGCGTATAGAAGCTCCCATTCCGAAGAAAAAATTCTGCGGGATCGAGATACCGAACGAACACCGCGGTACCGTCGGACTCAAAGCGCTGATCAATTCGCCCGAATTCAATAACACGAAAAAATCGGGATTGTATTTCGCGTTGGGCAAGGACATAGACGGAAACTGCTACGTGAGCGATCTGACCGATTTTCCGCACGCACTCGTCGCAGGCGCTTCGGGTTCGGGTAAGAGCGTGTGCCTGAACTGCATGATCGTCAGTCTGCTTTACAAGTATTCGCCCGAAGATATGCGTCTTATCCTGATCGACCCCAAGGTCGTGGAATTCAGCGTTTACAAAGATCTTCCGCACTTGCTTGCGCCCGAGATACTGAGCGATACGAATAAGATGATCAACGCCTTGAAGTGGAGCATCGACGAGATGGAGCGTCGCTACGAACTGCTCATGACCGCGAGGGTGTCGAACATCAACCAGTACAACGAACTGGCGGCAAAGGACAAGAGCGTGCCGAAATTGCCGTATATAGTGATCATCGTGGACGAGGTCGCCGATATCATGCAGTCCAAGTCCGCAAAGGAATTCGAAAGTCTGGTAAAAAGGCTTACCGCCAAAGCGCGCGCCGCGGGCATACACATGATACTTGCCACGCAGCGACCGTCCGTAGATATCATTACGGGTACGATCAAGGCCAATCTGCCCACGCGAGTCGCGTTCGCGGTCACGTCGCAGGTTGACAGCAAGACGATACTCGACGGAGCGGGAGCGGACAAACTGCTGGGCAAAGGCGATATGCTGTACAAACTCGCTTCCAAACCGCATCCCGTACGCGTACAGAGCGCGTTCGTGGATATCGCCGAGGTAAATGCCGTCGTCGAAGAGGTCGTGGCGAACAACGACAGAATATACGACGAAGAGATCATGAAGGCGTTCGACTACAAGGAACCGGAGCCGGAAGAGCATCTCGCCGCCGCGTCGGGAGGCTCGCCGAGGAGCAATTCCATAGAGAGCGATCCCGTATTCGCCGACGCCGTAAGAGAAGCCATAGAGTCCGGAGGCATTTCCATATCGATGCTGCAGAGAAGACTGAGCCTCGGTTTCCCGAAAGCGGCAAAGATCCTCGACACCATGGAGAAGCTCGGATATATATCCAAACAGACTCCCGGAAACAAGCAGAGAGAAGTATATATAACGATGGAACAGTTCCTCGAAAAGTATCCCGAGAACGGCTCGGACGGAGAGACCGATGTATAAGATAGGCACCGTTTCGCTCGGCTGCGACAAAAACCGTATAGACACCGAAGAGATGCTCGGCAGACTTGCCGCGGCAGGGTACGGTTTTACGGCGGACGCGGCCGACGCCGACGTGATCGTGGTCAATACGTGCGCGTTCATCGACAAGGCGAAAGAAGAGGCGATATCGACCGTGCTCGAAATGGCGGAATATAAGAAAAACGGAAAGTGCCGTTATCTCATAGTGACCGGCTGTCTGCCTCAGCGCTATGCGGACGAATTGGCGGAAGGGCTGCCCGAAGCGGACGCCTTTCTCGGTACGGCGGGATATGACAGACTGCCCGAAGTTATAGACAGGCTCGATCGCGGCGAACGCGGGATCGTACTGCGCAACGACAAAGACGACAGATGTCCCGTTGCGCCGAGGATATTGACGACGCCCGAACATTACGCCTACATAAAGATAGCCGAAGGGTGCAGCAATCGCTGTACTTATTGCGCGATACCGTCCATAAGAGGCGCGTATACGTCCAGAGATATGGATTCAGTCGTAGACGAAGCCCGCAGACTGCTTGCCGAACATCCGATAAAAGAACTGATCGTCGTAGCCCAGGACGTGACGAGATACGGAGAAGACCTTTACGGAGAGTGTAAACTCATTGAATTGCTCGAAAGGCTGTCGGCGTTGGACGTGGAGTGGATAAGACTGTTGTATCTGTATCCCGAAAGAATTACGGACGAATTGCTCGACTATATCGCGGCAAACGAAAAAATCTGCAATTATCTTGACATTCCCTGTCAGCATTACAGCGATAAGATATTGAAGAGGATGAACAGAAAGATATCTTCCGCTCAGATTGACGCCCTGATAGACAGGATAAGGAGCAGAGGCGACTTTTGCATCAGGAGTACGTTCATAGTCGGATTCCCCGGCGAAACGGAAGAGGATATAGGGCAACTGGAAGCGTTCCTGAAAAGAGCGAAACTCGACAGATGCGGATTTTTCGAATATTCGTGCGAGGACGGAACGCCCGCCGCAAGATTGGACGGACAGATACCCGACGGGGTGAAACACGCCAGATACGAGAGACTGTACGCCGCGCAGGAAAAAATAATGCTCGAAAAGACGGCGGGGAAGATCGGCAATGTAGTCGACGTGTTGTACGAAGGCATTGACTTCGACCGTCAGATGTTCGTCGGAAGGACGCGCTGCGACGCTCCCGACGTGGACTCGAAAATATTGTTTAAAAGCGGCTATCCGCTCGATATAGGAACCGTGTGCAAGGTTGCCGTGACCGACTGCGAAGACGACGTGCTGCTCGGGGAGACTGTGGAATGACGAAGATAAATCTGCCTACAAAGATAACTTTGGCGAGGATATGCGCTATCCCGCTGATAATCGTACTGTACGTGCTGCAAAAAGAGATAAGCGCGTATCTGTGCATAGCTACGGCTTTGCTGTATATCGCGACTTCCGCCACGGATTTCGTAGACGGCTATCTCGCAAGAAAAAACGGCATGGTCACGACTCTCGGTAAATTTCTCGACCCGATCGCGGACAAAGTCGTCGTGTTGACGGGCATATTCGTCATTGTGGACGGCAATATGATCACGGTACCTTATGTCGCCATGATATGCGGTGTCGTGATAGTCGCCCGCGAATTGATCATCGGACTGTTCCGCCAGATAGCGGCTATAAAAAATTACGTTCTCGCGGCGGACGGCCTCGGCAAAGTCAAGACCGCAACTACGATGACAGCGATCGGAACGCTGTTGTTCACGCCTCTTGGGGGAACTTTCGGGACCGTGGTGATGTATGTCGGCATGGCTATACTGATAGCAGCCACCGTCCTGACGGTATGGTCGGGCGTACATTACGTCACTTCGAACAAAGGATTGTTTACCGACGGCGAAAACGGTGACGAAAACGGCAAAGGAGAAGAGGAAGAGACCGCCTGCGGCGATACTGCCGAAGGCGCGGCGCAAGCCGGTGATAGGGAGGAAAAATGAAAGAATACAGGAACATCTGCGTACTCAAAGCGTTCGAACTCGACGAAAAGCAGTCCGAAGCTTTGAAAAACATGTCTTCCGACGGCGTGTTTGCGGATATCACGGAAAACGAAGGCGATTTTACCGTTACGGTGGCTTCGGAAACGGACGAGATCGCTTTCAACGACGCCGTGAACGATGCCGTCAGGATATGCGGAGACAGGTTGTACGACGATTCGGGGCAGTCGCTCGCCTCGAAAGTCGTGGAAACACTAGCCGCCGAAGCTAAAACGCTGAGCGTAGCCGAGTCGTTTACCGGGGGCATGATATGCTCCGACATTGTCGGCGTTTCGGGTGCGAGCGCGGTTTTGTACGAAGGCGCCGTAACGTATTCGGCAAACGCCAAGATACGCCGCCTGCACGTCAAGGCGAGGACGTTGGAAACCTACGGAGCGGCGAGCAGACAGGTATGCGCGGAAATGCTGGACGGATTGATCTCGACGAGAATGACCGACTACGCGATCGCCACCACGGGCTGCGCGGGACCCGATACGGACGAATTCGGTACGCCGGTAGGCAGGTGCTTTATCGGAGTGGCCGACAGAAACGAAAAGCAGGTATTCGAATACGACTTCGACGAGGACCGCAACGGTCTGCGCCGCCGCGCGGCTAATACGGCATTGTGGCAGCTGCTTGCGTTCTCGAGAAACAAAAACGAAAACTGAAAAGGGAAATATATATGGCAACGAAAAACGACAACGAAGAAAAGAAGAAAAAAGACAAAGCCGAGCTGATCGAGGAAACTATCGCCAAGATAGAGAAACAGTACGGCAAAGGCTCCATCATGAAACTCGGAGAGGAGCAAATAGTCCCCGTGGACGTGTTCAGCACCGGATGCCTTACGCTCGATCTTGCGCTCGGCACTGGCGGATGGCCTCGCGGCAGGATAGTGGAGATATACGGACCCGAATCGTCCGGTAAGACTACGGTCGCGCTGCACGCCATAGCTTCATGCCAGAAAGAAGGCGGTATAGCGGCGTTTATCGACGCGGAACACGCTCTCGATCCGATATATGCGGAAAAGCTGGGCGTGGACATCAAGAACCTCTACGTGTCGCAGCCCGACGACGGCGAGCAGGCGCTCAACATCGCAGAAGCATTGGTAAGGAGCAATTCCATCGATCTTATCGTCATCGACTCCGTCGCGGCCCTCACTCCGCGCGCCGAAATAGACGGCGAAATGGGGCAGAGCTCGGTCGGCGTTCAGGCAAGGCTTATGTCGCAGGCGTTGCGCAAACTGACCGGTATAATCAGTAAATCCAATACCTGTATCATCTTTATCAACCAGATAAGAGAAAAGGTCGGAATAATGTTCGGCAATCCCGAGACGACGCCTGGAGGAAGAGCTCTCCGTTTCGGCGCGAGCGTGCGCGTGGATATAAGAAAAGGCGACGCGATCAAGGACGGCGCGAACATCGTGGGAAATCACACGAAAGCGAAGATAGTCAAAAACAAACTCGCGCCCCCGTTCAAGACTGCGGAATTCGATATAATATTCGGCAAGGGCATCTCGCAGAACGGGTGCATCCTCGATCTTGCCGTAGAGAAGAACATAATCACAAAGAGCGGATCTTTCTTCAGATACAACGACGAGAAGATCGGTCAGGGACGCGAAAACACCGTTCAGTATCTTGCGGACAATCCCGAGGTCGGAGAGGAGATCAAAGCCAGGATCATGGAGAGCGTCAAAAACGGAGAACAGAGCTGAAAGACATTGCCGTTCCCGACTTCCGGAGAGGTCCGAGAGGTCGGGAACGGTCTTTTTTGCCGCTTTTCGGCAATATCGGAGCGGTTTTTGTATAAGGTAATATTTGACATACTACATATAGTAGTATATAATATTAATATACCCCCAGGGGTAGCGTAACTTTATAATTGAATAACAGGAGGTAAACATGTTAAGCGACAATTTCGGCTTGACCTTACTTCTCGGAGCAGACTTGACGGCGCTTTGGATAGCGTTGGCTGCCGTGATCGCGCTTGCGATCGGTATTGCCGGCGGCTATCTTGTATATAGATATGTGGCACGTAAGTCGGTCGGTACCGTAAAGCAGGAATGCGAAAAGATCAAAAGCGAAGCTAATGCGGAAGCCAAGACGATCCTGAAAGAAGCTAAGGTAGAAGCCAAAGAAGAACAGCAAAGACTCCGCGCGGAGATCGACCGCGAGAACAAGGAGCGCAAAGCGGAGATAGCCCGCAACGAGCAGCGTCTCATGCAGAGGGAGGACCAGCTCGTAAAAAGAGAAGTCGCCATCGACAAAAAATCCGACTATATCGAGGAAAAGAAGAAGCAGATCGAGCAGAAACAGCAGAAGATCGACGCTTTGCAGGAAGAACTCGAAGGTGCCCATGCAAAGATAGTCGAAGAACTCGAAAAGGTCGCGGGAATGACCCAGTCCGAAGCCAAGCAGATGCTCATCGACGAACTTGTCGAAGACGCCAAGAAGGACGCCGAAGTCAAGGTGAGAGAGATCGAGCAGCAGGCAAAAGAAGAAGCGGACAAAAAGGCGAAGAACATCGTCGGTCTCGCGATACAGAGATGCGCCGTCGACCACGCTTCCGAAATATGCACTTCGGTCGTAGCGCTGCCCAACGAAGAGATGAAGGGGCGTCTCATAGGCAGAGTGGGAAGGAATATCCGCGCGATAGAGAATACTACCGGCGTGGATCTGATAATAGACGATACCCCCGACGTTGTGACGATATCGGGTTTCGATCCCGTCAGAAGAGAGATCGCAAGACTCACCATCGAGAAGCTCGTATCCGACGGCAGGATCCATCCCGCAAGGATCGAAGAGACCGTGGAAAAGGTCAAGAAAGACCTTGACGCTCAGATCAAGGAAGCGGGCGAAAACGCCGCGTACGACGCCGGAGTTTACGGGTTGCACCCCGAGATAATCAAATTGCTCGGCAGATTGAAATTCCGTACCAGCTACGGGCAGAACGTGCTCAACCATTCGCTCGAAGTCAGTTATCTGGCGGGCGTTATGGCTTCGGAACTCGGAGCGGACGTCAAGATCGCCAAGCGTGCGGGACTTCTGCACGATATCGGCAAATCGGTGGATCACGAATTTGAAGGCACTCACGTTACGATCGGCGTAGACATAGCGAAGCGTTTCAAAGAAAGCAAAGCCGTCATCCACGCGATCGAGGCGCACCACAACGACGTGGAACCCAAGACGTTGGAGGCTATCGTCGTGCAAGCCGCGGACGCGATATCGGGAGCAAGACCCGGCGCGAGAAGGGAATCGATCGAGAACTACGTCAAGAGGCTCGAGAAACTCGAAAGTCTCGCCAATTCCTTTGCGGGAGTCGAACAGTCGTACGCGATACAGGCAGGCAGAGAGATCCGCGTCATCGTCAAACCCGAGGAGGTCAACGACTCGCAGACGACGTTCATGGCGAAGGAGATCGCAAAGAAGCTGGAAGCCGAACTCGACTATCCCGGACAGATCAAAGTCAACGTCATCAGGGAATTGCGGAGAGTCGAATACGCAAAGTAACAGTGAAAAAGACCGTCCCGAAAAAGGCGGTCTTTTTTCATGCCCGTAAATCGCGGAACGCCGATCGCGGACCTAAAACTGCCGAACGCGCGTCACAGGAATATCAGGCGTATGAGCCAAGGCACGATCACGCAGAAAACGAGCGCGACTATCGCGTACAGAGCGAACAGGATTCCCGCCTTTATCAACAGATCGGTGAGCGAGCTGCGGCAAGTCAAGGCGGCGTTTTTGGCGAGCCAGTATTTGGATGCGAACGCGACTGTCGCGCACGAAAGCAGGAGCAAAGCAACGTACGGCGGCAGATATATCAATACGCAGCATATTATGCCCGTGGCGAGCGATACGTTGACGCAGCCCACGGCGAGCATGCCGAATCTGTATCCGCAAAATCCCAGCCAAAGCGCGCTTAAAACGGCGAAGCCGCGCTTGAATACGGACAAATACGCTATCGCCGCGCCGATCAGACCGAGGAAGACGTAGTTGAAAAAAGTGCTTGCCGAAGAGTATTCGCCGAGTTTAAGCTCCTCGATCACGTTCTGTTTGACGAACTCTTCCAGTCTGACCGCTACGGCTATACCGATCGCGAGACCGATGACAAAGCATACCGCAAAGCCTAATATCAGCCGCGAATATTGTTTGAAAAAGGAGGATATATGTCTGCCCGCGCATCTTGTGTCAAGCTTTAGCTTCATACGACATTTTATGGCAATATGCGGCGCGATATGACAAGGCGCGCGCAATGCGCGCGTTGACAAAAAGCGCTCGCGATGTAGGATATATGCGTTTTTACGCGCATCGGTACGTAGTATAATCGGCGTATGAAAGCCGAGATAGCGGGAGCGCTCTTCGAATTGGGGATAAATCCGAAACACAAAGCGTTCGCATATTTTCACGAACTGTTCGTCTATGCCGAGGCGCATGACATAATGCCGCTGAAATACAGCGGGTACGTACACGTAGCCCGCAAATTTTCCACGTCTGTCGCCTGTGTGGACAAGGCGGTGCAAAATGCGGTGTCCTCTGCGTGGAACAGGAAAAACTGCGAGAGGCTTTATGCCGAATTCGGCGAGACGATAGAGCCCGACAGAGGGAAGCCCACCGCAAAACAGCTGATAGTCCATGCGCTGACGAAGATATACGGCCGTTATCCCGTGTGCGCCGAGGATCGCGCGGCGGAAAACGAGGCGACGTATTGCCTCGCGACCCGTCGTAATGATATAATATCTCTATGAAGACCGTTTATTTGCTTGTAATAGACTCTTTCGGGATAGGCAAGGCGCCCGACGCTGCGGAATACGGAGATCAGGGCAGCGATACCTATCGCGCGATAGCGCATATCGCGGATATACCCAATATGCGCGCTCTCGGGTTCGACAACATCGTCGGCGTGGATATGACCGGAGTCGAAGCCCCGGAGGGAATGTACGGCGCTCTGACGGAAACGTCGGAGGGTAAAGACACTACGACGGGGCACTACGAACTTGCGGGACTCGTCGTAAAGAGCCCTGCGCCTACTTACCCCGACGGCTTTCCCGACGAGATAGTAAAAGCCTTGTGCAAAGCGTTCGGCGTACCGCGTATTCTCGGGAACAAAGCCGCAAGCGGCACGGAGATAATAAAAGAACTGGGCGACGAAATGACGGAAAGCGGCTGTCCGATAGTGTATACTTCTGCCGACAGCGTGCTGCAGATCGCGTGTAACGTGGAAGTCGTGCCCCTCGATAAACTGTACGGCTATTGCACGGCGGCGCGCGAAATCATGACGGGGAAACACAACGTCGGCAGGATAATCGCAAGACCGTTCGCGAAAAACGCAAACGGAGAGTATTACAGGACGGGCGACAGAAAAGATTTTGCGGCGCCGCCGTTCGGCGAAACGATGCTCGACAGATTGAGCGCTCGGGGATTCGAAGTATGTTCCGCAGGAAAAATAAACGATATCTTCTGCGGAAGAGGCATAACTCGGGATCTCGGAGGACATTCCAACGAAGAAGTATTCGACGCGGTGCTTGCGTACAAGCCCGAAAGAGACGGTCTGGTTTTTGCCAACTTCGTGGAGACCGATATGCTTTACGGGCACCGGAACGACGTCATCGGCTACGCGGAATGCGTGTCGCGTTTCGACGCGAGATTGCCCGAGCTGTGCGCTAAGATGGGGGATGAGGATATAGCTGTGATAACCGCCGATCACGGCTGCGATCCGTCGACCGCGAGCACCGATCATTCGAGGGAGAGAGTTCCGCTGCTCGTATTCGGCAAAAACGTGCGCGCCTCCGACCTGGGGCAGAGAACGGGATTTTTCAACGTCGCGAAACTTTGCGAAAACTACTTATATGACGGAAAGATAGGTTTCGACTTGTAAATTTTATCGATTTTTACGTATGTATAAATATTCATGATTTGTTTATCATGGTTGCAAAATATTATGTTTT